>JAUWFQ010000105.1 GCA_030606865.1 bacterium | reverse complement strand
GTGGTCCATTTCGGAAATATTTAGCACCTGAATTACATATAAAATTTATCCCGGAATTACAATTCTACTTTGATGAAACAATCGAATATAGCGAAAATATCGAAAGATTAATGAGTTCCATTAAGACTGATAATTAATGATAATTAATATTTATAAACCTGTTGGATGGACTTCTTTTGATGTTGTTAAAAAAATTAGAGGAATCACTAAAGAGAAAAAAGTTGGTCATGGTGGTACGCTTGATCCTTTCGCTGAAGGAGTATTAATCATTGGTACTGGAAAAGATACTAAAAAACTTTCTGCTATTAGTTCTGATTACAAATCATATATGGCAACATTAAAGTTAGGTGAAGAGACTAATACATTGGACGTAGAAGGAGAGATTGTTGCGAAATCTAATATTCCAAAATTAACAAATGAATTTATCAATAATGTGCTTAATGATTTTTTAGGAAAACAAAAACAAATTCCGCCAATGTTTTCAGCAAAAAAAATAGGCGGTAAAAAATTATACGAATTAGCTAGAAAAAATATTGAGATTGATAGAAAGCCTAAAGATATAGAAATAAAAAAAATAAATTTGATCAATTTTATTGATAATAATATTACTTTTCAAGTAACTAGTTCAAAAGGAACATATATCCGTGTTTTGGGTAGTGATATTGCAAAAGCGTTAGGTACTGTAGGACATTTGACAAAACTCGTTAGACAATCAGTTGGTGAATATTTTGTAGAAGAAGCAATTAAAATTGAGGAATTTGAAATAAAATGGAAAAATATTTCAGCTTAGAAGATATTCCTCAAATTAAGAAAAGCATACTCACGATAGGTACTTTTGACGGGTTGCATCGCGGTCATCAAGAGATATTGAAACATTTGGTATTATTAGGTCAAGGTAAGGCAATTGACTCTATCGTTGTAACATTTGATCCGCATCCTCGACAGGTACTTTCTAATGAAAATATATTATTAATCCAAAGTTTAGAACAAAAATTGTCAATTTTTGAAGAGTTACAAGTAAATATTGTAATTATAATTCCATTTACACGAGAATTTTCGGATTTATCGGCAGATACTTTTCTAGACACAATTGTTATGCCAAAATTAAATCCTGAACATATTGTACTTGGTTATAACCATCATTTTGGCAAGAACAGAGAAGGTTCACCAATATTTATGGAAAATTATTGTAAAGAACATAATATTGGTTTGGACATAATTAATCCCGTTTCCGATGAAGGGAATAAGATATCGAGTACCGGTATTAGAAAGTTAATTACAAATGGTTTTGTACGGCGTGCTTCTTTTGAATTAGGTAGAGTATTTGGATTTAACACAAGAGTTGTGCATGGAAAGGGAAGGGGTCATTTACTCAATTACCCCACCGCTAATATAGTCCCAATAGAAAAAAATCAATTATTACCAAAGCCGGGAGTATATTTAACACGTGGAAGAGTTAATGGACATCAATTGTATGGAATGTGTAACTTTGGTGTTAGACCAACATTCAGTGAGGACGAATTAATTATGGAAGTCCATTTTTTTAATCCTGAAATCACTGATTTATATCAACATAAAGTTTATATCGAATTTTTAGAAAGAATTCGAGATGAAAAAAAATTCAAATCTGAAGATGATTTGAAAAAACAATTAATTAAAGATGAAATATTATGTAAGAATCTGCAAAAAAAATATATGCAGACATAAATAGGAGAAAAAATGCCACTTAGCGCAGAAATAAAAAAAGAGATTATATCCAAGTATGGAAAAAATGACGTTGATTCTGGTTTACCAGAAGTACAAATTGCATTGCTTACTCAAAGAATTCGTGATCTTACGGAGCATTTAAAAATACACAAAAAGGATAAACATACTCGTCACGGTTTAGTAAAATTGGTATCACAGAGAAAAAAACTAATTAAATATTTAATTAGAACTAATCCTGAGGCATACCCAAAATTGATAAAAGATTTAGGAATTAGAGGTTAAATATTTTAATGAAAATTTATAAAAAAGAGATAGGCGGAAGAACACTTATAATTGAAACAGGTAAAATTGCTCGGCAATCTGATGGTGCAGTAATGGTAACTTATGGAGAAACTACGATTTTGACAGCAGTAAATGCCGCAAATGAACCGAGAGAAGGAATAGACTTCTTCCCTTTACAAGTTGAATATCGGGAACGGCATTACGCAGGAGGAAAAATTCCGGGAGGATTTTTTAAGCGAGAGGCAAGGCCGTCTGAAAAGGAGGTCTTGACAAGTCGCTTAACAGACAGGCCAATACGTCCGTTATTCCCAAAAGATTTTAAAAATGAGACACAAGTAATTGTAACCGTTCTTGCAAGCGATGGAAAAAATCCCTCCGGTGTTTTAGCGGGAATTGGTGCTTCAGCTGCATTGTCAATATCGAATATTCCGTGGAATGGTCCGATAGCCACAGTTTCTGTTGGTATGATTAATGACAAGTTTATTATTTTTCCAACAATTGAAGAGTTAGAAGAATCAAATATTGAGTTGATTGTGTCAGGAAACGAAAATTCTATTGTGATGGTTGAAGGTGAATCTAAGATCATTTCTGAAGAAACATTGATAGAAGCTCTCAAATTTGCTCATACCAGCATAGTTGATATTATCGATATACAGAAAGAGATGATTAATGATCTTAACGTTGCTAAACGAGATATTCAACCAATTGAGAAAAATGAAAAACTTGAGTTACAGGTTAATAAATTAGTTGAAAAAGAAATTAAGAAAATCATTCAAATTTCTGATAAAATGGAACGTCAAAATTCTTCTGACTCATTACAGATGGATACTTTATCACAATTAGAGGAAGAATTTCCTGAGTCAGAAAAAGAAATAAAAAGTATAATTGATGATAAGTTTAAGATTGCTTTCCGAAATCAAATTCTTGATAAAGGAATTCGCTCTGACGGTAGAAAATTAACAGATATTCGCAAAATCACAATTGAGCAGGGTATTTTACCGAGAACACATGGGTCAACACTTTTTACTCGCGGTGAAACACAAGCTTTGGTTGTAACAACTCTTGGATCTAAAAGAGATGAACAAATTGTTGACGGAATGGTTGATGATTATAAAAAAAGTTTTATATTACATTATAATTTCCCTCCTTATTCAGTAGGAGAAGTAGGGCGAATTGGTTTTACAAGCCGAAGGGAAATTGGACATGGTAATTTAGCGGAACGCGCTTTAAAGCCCGTATTACCTAATTATGACGAATTTCCCTATACCATTCGATTAGTTTCTGAAATAATGGAATCAAATGGTTCATCATCTATGGCATCTGTGTGTGGAGGATCTTTAGCATTAATGGATGCAGGAGCAAAAATCAAAAGTCATGTCTCAGGCATCGCTATGGGATTAATTCTTGAAAATAATAAGTACGCTATTCTCAGCGATATATTAGGAGTTGAAGATCATTTAGGTGACATGGATTTCAAAGTTGCCGGTACCAAAGATGGTATTACCGCAATTCAATTAGACCTTAAGATTGATGGAATATCTTTTGAATTGATGGCAGAAGCTCTCGCACAAGCTAAAGAAGGACGTTTGCATATTTTAGATTTAATGCAAAAAGCATCTCCTGAAGCGAATAAGATATCAAGTTATGCACCAAGAATTTTATTCTTGCAAATTGATCCGGAAAAAATCGGTGCTTTAATCGGTCCTGGCGGAAAAAATATTAAGCAAATTATTTCTGATACAGAATGCGATGTTAATGTTGAAGATGACGGAATGGTCACTATTTCCGGTGACGATGTGGCAAAATGTAATGATGCAATAGAATTGGTAAAAGCAATTACGTTTGAACCTGAAATCGGTATGGAATTCGATGGTATCGTTACACGATTAATGACTTTTGGAGCATTTGTCGAATTTGCACCTGGTAGAGAAGGTCTTGTACATATATCTGAATTTGACTGGAAACGGACAGAGCGCGTTGAAGATGTTGTAAAATCCGGTGATATTATGCGTATCAAATTAATTAAAATTGATGACCAGGGTAAATTAGCTTTTAGTCGTAAAGCTTTATTGCCAAAACCTGAAGGATATAAACCTCCCGAAAGGAAAGAGAGAGACAATCGGAATAAAAGTTATGGTAATCGAGATAATCGTGGAAGGAGAGATTCTTCAAGAAGACGTAGATAAAGAAAAGGGCGTAATTATGCGCCCTTTTTATTTAACACTATAGGATCATTTATGAAAAGTGTGAATGTAAATCAAAATATTATTGATTTAGAATATGCTGTCCGAGGACCAATTCCTCAACGAGCTGCGATATTAAAACAACAAGGGAAACAAATAATTCCTTGTAATATAGGTAATCCACAAGCTCTTGGGCAAAAACCAATTACATTTTATCGTGAAGTATTATCTTTGCTCGAAAATCCTAATTTAATTATTAGAGAAAAATATATATCTAAAAATTATATCGGTGATTTTGATAATATTTCCAATTATGCAGTTGAGATTAGTGAATATTTACTTAACAATATGGAGACTGGATTGGGTGGTTATACAGAAAGTAAAGGATATTATTTTATCCGCGAATCGATAGCAAATTTTATTGATAAACGAGATAATATCGATTCATCGAAATCTGATTTACAATCAAATCCTGACAATATTTTTCTGACAGATGGTGCCAGTGAAGGTGCAAAAGCAATATTAGAATTATTGATTTCGGATAAAAATGATGGAATTATGATTCCCATTCCTCAATATCCGCTATATTCTGCCACAATAAGACGTTGTGGTGGCACACAAGTTAATTATTATCCTGATGAAGATAGTGATTGGACATTAAACAAAGATATTTTAGTGGAATCATTTCAAAAAGCAAAAGATAATAAGATAAATATTAAGGCAATAGTTGTAATAAATCCTGGAAATCCAACCGGCGCTATTTTAGATAAATCGAGCATTATACAAGTTATTGATTTTGCTGAAGAAAATGATTTAGCCATAATTGCTGATGAGGTGTATCAAGAAAATTTATATGGCAGTAAATTTATATCATTCGCAAAAGCAATTGGTGATAAAAGCATTCCACTATTTAGTTTGCACAGTGTATCTAAAGGTTTTTATGGTGAATGTGGCCAAAGAGGTGGATACCTTGAAGTAAGAAATCCACCACCCGTAAGCAACAGTACTTTATCATTTACAGAACTATTATTTAAGGTATCTTCAGTTAATCTGTGCTCCAATACTATTGGTCAAGCATTGGTATATCTCATGGTAAACCCTCCACAGCAAGGTAATGATGCTTTTGATAATTTTACCCAAGAAAAACAGACTATTTTAGATGACTTATTCAACAAAGCAAATATAATCAGAAAATCATTTGAAGAAATGGATGGTATGGAATGTTTTGGAAAAATTGGATCTCTCTACCTATTCCCAAGAATAAATAAACTACCTCCCAAAATAACTGATTTCGAATATTGTATGACTTTATTGGAAGAAACCGGATTATGCGTTGTTAATGGATCGGGTTTTGGACAAAAACCGGGTACATATCATTTAAGAATTGCATTTTTACCATCAATAGAATCATTAAAGAGCGTTCTCCCAAGTTGGATTAATTTCCATAATAAATTTGTTAACCAATAGTTTACACAAAATACTTATTCAATATAGCTTAATATTAGATTTTCCAACGATTAGATAAAGTATTGCTTAAAACAATAATTATTAATAAACTAAAGTAATACTTTAATACTAAATAAATGACTAATACCGACACAGAGATAAAAAAATTATATTACTCAATAAGTGAAGTATGTAAACTTACCGATCTGAAATCCTATGTGCTAAGATATTGGGAAACGGAATTCCGTGAATTAAAACCACCAAAAAATAGGGCAGGGAACAGGACTTATCGAAAAAAAGATATTGACACAATCAATAAAATCAAAGAATTACTATATAACAAAAAGTTTACAATTGAAGGTGCCAGAAATCAACTAGCAATAACTCCACAGATCTCTGATTCTTCAGATGATGATACAACTGAAAAAAGTAAATCCACCGTAACAAGCACCAAAGAAGCATCGGTTTTACTTGAAGTGCGCGATCAACTCAAATCAATATTAGATATAATAAATACTTAATATTTAATTTCTTTTTCCTGCTTAATTTCCAATTAATTCGGGGCGTGGCCCGTCTACGCTGAAGCTACGACGGATAAACGCAGCCTGGAATGTCCGTCGTAATAAGATGAAAACGGATTAGCGCGTCCCGACAAGTCGGGAAGGTCGGGAGTTCATATTAGATTAAAATTAGTATTAATAATATTCCTAATTCTGTAATTTCATGAAGTCTCGGGGCGTGGCGCAGCCCGGTTAGCGCGCTTGACTGGGGGTCAAGAGGTCGCGAGTTCAAATCTCGCCGCCCCGACGGTATCTAACGATATTAAACACAAAGAGTTAGGAGAATAGGGTAAAATCTCCTAACTCTTGTTATATAAGCACCTATCCTTCATTTAGCACCGTTTAGCATCGTTTAGCATCGCGTAAATGTGGATACCTGCGGGATACCGATTTATTAGCCTACCCACCCATGCCATTGGCAGGCGGAGGGTCTTTTATATATATCGCGCTTGCACACCACAGGGTAAAAAATAATTCGCATATTAATAGACTTCTGCATTATTTTTCAATAGCCAGACAATCGTTTAAATTAAATGCAACTCGGAAAATAGATTCAAGTGGGCAGAAATGCCCCTTGTTAGCTACCTATT
>JAUWFQ010000116.1 GCA_030606865.1 bacterium | reverse complement strand
GGTTTATATTGGTTGGTTATAAACGAAAAATACAGGTAACATTTATTTTATTAAGAAAAAACTTAAGGGTAATACTATGAAAGAAGACCTACGCGTACTCATCTTAGAAGACCTTCCAACTGACGCTGAACTTGCCCAAAGGGAGCTTGAAAGATTTCTGAAGGACTTTGAGGTTAAGGTAGTGGACACGGAGAAGGGCTTTGTTCAAGCCTTGAAGACATTTAATCCTGACCTTATCATTGCCGATTATATGTTACCTACGTTTGATGGTTTATCTGCTTTAAAGATTAGGCAGGATAAATGTCCATTTACCCCTTTTGTTATATTAACCGGTTCCATGAATGAAGACATTGCTGTTGAATGTATGAAAGCCGGAGCTGATGATTATGTGATCAAAGAACATATCAAACGCTTAGGTCCGGCAGCTTTGAATGCACTGGAAAATAAAAAAATTGAATTGAAGCGCAAGCAGGTGCTACAAGCACTACAGGAGAGTGAAAAGAGATATCGGGAATTGGCCGATTCACTACCCCAGATTATTTTTGAAATGGATGAAAAAGGTATCCTTACTTTTGCAAATCGGAATGCCTTTGACATTTTCGGGTATACTCAAAGCGAATTTGATAAAGGCCTAAATGGCTTTGATATGCTGATTCCCGAAGACTATGACAGGGCATTGAAAAATATGGAGCAAGAGTTTAGAGGTGATTCCCCGGGCGGCCCGGAATACACCGCAATAAAAATAGATGGCAGCACATTTCCAGTTATCCTGCATGCAACTCCGATTTGGCGCGATAAGAAACCGGTCGGTTTAAGGGGCATAATGATAGATCTCACCGAACGCAAACGGGCGGAAGAAGAACTGAAAAAACTGAGTGTTGGCATACAGCAAAGTCCGGTTTCTATTGTGATTACAGACACGGAAGGAAATATTGAGTATGTCAATCCGAAATTTAGCGAACTGACTGGGTATTCAGCGGAAGAAGCGATTGGTAAAAACCCAAATATATTAAAAACAGGAGTAACTTCTGAAAGTGAATATAAAAAATTATGGAATACTATAACCAAAGGAGAAACTTGGGTCGGAGAATTTGTAAATAAGAAGAAAAATGGAGAGTTATATTGTGAATCTGCTACAATTTCTCCAATAATAGATGATAACAATAACATTACACATTTTCTAGCTGTAAAAGAAGATATAACTAAAAAGAAAGAAATGATTGATGATTTAATGGAGAGAGAGGAAAAATATAGAACATTAACATATAATTTGAATGTAGGAGTTTATAGAAATACTCCCGGAAAGAACGGTATATTTATTGAGGCTAACCCTGCCTTTTTAAGGATGTTTGGATTGAGCAGTAAAAAAGAACTTGAAAGATGGAAGGTTGTAGATTTCTATCCTGATCTGCTTGAACGAAAAAGTCTTGAGGAGAAGTTAGCATCTAAAGGATTTCTTATTAATGAAGAAATCAAGATGAGGAAAAAAGACGGTACAATATTTTATGCGTCAATATCAGCTACAGTAGCTAAAGATGAATCAGGGAAAATTATCCATTATGACGGTATAATTGAGGATGTTACAGATGAGAAGAAAGTACGCGAAGATATTTTAACCTATCAATCAAATCTAAAGTCATTAACCAATGAGCTGTTAGTTACAGAAGAAGAAGCTAAACGCCGCTTAGCGATGACACTGCATGACAAATTGCTTCAATCTTTAGTTCTAGCAAATTTTAAAAGCAGTGAGTTAAATAAAAAAGTTGAAAAATCAGAACATAAAAAAATAATCAGTGAGATTTCCGGTTTCATAGAAGATGCAATAAATGAATCACGAAATATTACTTATGAATTAAGTCCACCGGTTTTATATGAGATGGGATTAATCCCCGCAATAAGTTGGAAGTTGGACGAGATGGAAAAAAATAACAAGATTAAAACTTCATTGATAGATCAATCTAACTCATATGAATTTGACGAAAAAGAACAGATAATATTATATAGAAGCATTAATGAGTTATTACAAAATATTATAAAGCACTCAAAAGCAAAAAATGTGAGTGTTTCATTTAAACAATTCACTAACGATTATATAATAACAATAAGTGATAATGGGCGTGGGTTTGATTTGGAAGCAATGCGAGAAAAAGCAGTATCGCAGAAGAAGTTTGGGTTATTTAGCTTAATGGAACGGATAAGATTTATTAGCGGTGAAGTTATAATAAATGCTGTGCCTGATAAAGGTACAGAAGCAGTTATTAATTTACCAATAAAACAAAAATAAGCATTTATAAGGAAAGTGTTATGATATCAGTAATCTTAGTAGATGACCACGTAATAATGAGAGATGGTCTTCGAAACTTATTAGAAGAAGAAAGTGATATTGAGATCATTGGCGAAGCCGATAATGGAAGGGATGCAGTTAAAATATCGATAGAGAAAAATCCCGATATAGTTGTTATGGACGTTGCTATGCAAGATATGAACGGTATTGAAGCCACGCGTCAGATTAAAAAGGAAAATCCCAATATAAAAATCATTGTTTTATCGATGCATTCTGAAAGACAAATAGTGGTTGGAATATTCAGAGCAGGTGCATCGGGGTATTTATTAAAGGCTTCAACAAGTATTGAACTTGTTGAAGCAATAAGGACAGTATATAGAGGACGTAAATATTTAAGTCATAAGATTTCAGATATTGTACTACAGGAAATATCAGATATAAAAAGGGATTCCGAAGAAATAGGTGTTGCTATACTAACAAATCGTGAATCTGAAATATTACAATTAATTGCAGAAGGTAATTCAACTAAAAGAATTGCTGAAGTATTATTTATAAGTCCGAAAACTGTAGAATCCCACAGAGCAAATATTATGGAGAAATTAGATATTCATAATTTGCCGGAATTGACTAAGTATGCAATTAGAGCTGGTCTCACTTCGTTAGACGACTAAACTATTTTACTAATAGACAATAGGATATTGTCCTATATGTTTGGGATATCATCCTATACGTAATTAGGTTAGACCACAAAGTTTAATCCGATTCATACTGACCTATAATTGGACTTCCTCCCGATTGTTATGATCTATCACGCTACCTAATTTTTCATTGAAATTGAATTCAATATAATTACTGGTGAGTGGGAATTGAATTTAATTGAGGAATGGTGAGAGAAGGGGAGCGGGGGAACATTACAAGTTGTGGCTCGGGGCGGAATCGAACCACCGACACAAGGCTTTTCAGGCCTCTGCTCTACCGACTGAGCTACCGAGCCAAACTAATATTTTACTGTACAAATAACGACGTGGAAATTATTAGTTTGATATTCATTATGCAAACTTTAACTAATACAATAGGACAATAAAACCATCAAGGTTTTTAAAACCTTGATGGTTTTTTAATCCTCAAACCTTGAGGGTTTAGTTTTAATTAATTAATTTGGAACTATGATAAAAATTGTTTTTGCAACAAATAATAACAATAAATTACGCGAGGCGCAATCTATATTAAAAGATTTACCGTATCAGTTTATTGGATTAAATGAATTTCCTAATATTCCGGAGATTAAAGAAACAGGAAAAACATTATTAGAGAACTCATTAATAAAAGCAAGAACAGTGCATGAAATTACCGGTTTCCCTACTGTGGCAGATGATACGGGCTTAGAAGTAAATAGTTTAAATGGCGCTCCAGGGGTCAAATCGGCACGGTATGCCGGGGGAAATGCTACTTACGAAGATAATTTAAATAAATTATTGAAAGATTTGGAAGGTGTTCCTTTCGGAAAACGTCAAGCACAGTTTAGAACGGTAATTTCATTTGTTACAGATTCAGAGGAACATTGGGTTGAAGGTATTGTTAAGGGTATAATATTAAATGAATCACGAGGGGAAAGTGGATTTGGATACGATCCAATTTTCTATTTACCGGAGTTAAAAAAGACATTCGCACAGTTGTCTATGGAGGAAAAAAATAAAATTAGTCATCGTGGACTTGCATTAGAAAAATTTCGTATACTTTTAGGTAAATATAACCTCACTTAATAATTATGAGGAGTAACATATAGAATCCTATCGCTATTTGTTTGAGTGCCTAACGGATAGGCACTAATAATTCAACAACAAATAGGAGAACGCCTTTGACATGGGGCGGAAAACCACAATATATTTTATAGTGTTTATCGCTTTTGCGATGAATCTGCGTGCGCAATCTACGACATCCGTTGCAGATAGTAGTAACAGTGTATATTATTCTTCACCCTATGTAGTGAACCCGTTTCATGTCATCTCGTTCTACGGCTTACCAGGAGATTCATTAATAAAATACCGAGGATTTTTTAAAAATAGAGTTTTAAGACCTCAAATTTCAGTCAAGATAGATGATAATTGGCAATTTATTACCATAACGGAAAAAATCAACGGGTACACACTCAAGATGCCCTTTACCGCGTCTTTTGCGTGGTATTTTAAAAATAGGATCAAACTAAACAGCAAATATTATTTTCTTGAGCGATTGCCGATATCGAAACAAAGTGCCACTACTGATAAACGTTCACAGAGAAGTAAATCCTTTGAAGTCGTTGGAGTTGATCTTGGTGACTTTGGACGTGCTTCGCTTCGTGTTAATGGGAACGTAACAGTCGCCGGAAAGATGATATATCAGAATCAAGAATTAGTCACATCGAGTTTTAATGAAAGCCAAAAGGCACGTTTCAATATTGATCAGAAACAACATCTGAATATTGAAGGGACTATTGGAGATAGAATAAGTGTATCAATGGATCAGGATTCTGAGCGTGATTTTGATTGGGAAAATAATATTCGCATAACATATACTGGTAAGGAAGATGAAATCCTACAAAAAGTGGAAGCAGGTAATACATCATTATCTTTACCGGCAACGCAATTTGTAACATTTACCGGAAATAATCAGGGATTATTTGGTATTAAAGCAATCAGCAAACTTGGACCAATTGATATAACTACAATTGCCGCAGTGGAACAGACCAAAAAGGCGAAGCAAAAGTACAAGGGTGCCGGACAATCTCAAACTCAAAAAATTAAAGATTATGAATACGTAAAAAATCAATATTTCTTTATAAACGAATGGTTTCGTAATGGTGTTTCGACTGTTGTCGATGGAAAATCTATCAATTTACCATCTTACTATCCATTGGATGAAGAAGGACGTCATTTGAGAGGTAGTTTTCATGTTGCAGATTTTGAATTGTATAAACTTGATCTATCAAATAATCCTGCTGCAGATGTTGGAACAGCCTATATAGATCCTGCTAAAAAGAACGAAAATACTACTTACAATAAAGAAGGTACTTTTTTACGTATGGAACGTGATATTGATTATTTCCTAAGTGTAGATTTGGGATATATTCGTTTAAGAAGCCGTAGTCAGGAACAGATTTTAGCCTGTCATTATTTATTAGTTAATAGTACGACAGGAGATACTACAATAACAGTTGGACATGGTTTAATAGAAAGTGACTCGACGCTTGTTTTGAAAATGCTAAAACCACAATCGCCGCATCCCAATCATCCTACTTGGGATCTAATGTTTAAGAATGTATATAATTTAGGAGCAACAAATATTGATTCCTCCGGATTTGCCGTACGTATAATTAATAATCGGGCTACAGTAGAGAGCGATCGTGATGCAACAGGTACTTATATTAATAAATTTGGTTTAGATAACAAAAATGAGAACGGTGCAAAGATCCCCGATGATAAAGTTGATATTGATAATATGGTATTTTTGAACTTCGGAGAATTACATTTACCTGCATTATTACCTTTTGTATCC
>JAUWFQ010000059.1 GCA_030606865.1 bacterium | reverse complement strand
TATGGTTTATGAGTGATAGAAAAATCCCAGGTGCATCTAATTTAATAGGAGAATTAAAAAGGAGAATAAGTACGAAAATTTTGGCACAGAACGCTATCAAAATTATTGTTGAGTCAAATTTACTAAAAAAGCAGGTAATGGAAGTATATTCGGTTAAAGAAGAAAACATATACATTCTACCCACGGGCCCTTCTGATTTTGTTTGGTATTATAACAGTAGACGTTTAGAAGAAGTAAAAAAGAAGTATAAGCTTCCCGAGAATTATTTGTTTTATCCTGCGCATTTTTCTCCTTTTAAAAATCACGAGAGAATTTTTGAAGCAATAGGAATTCTAAAGTATAATTATAATCTATTAATAGATATTGTTCTTAGTATTCCATCAGAATACAACTATGAAGATTTGATTAGTTTATCAGAAAGATATAATGTCAGTGACTTTGTTCATGTTTTTAATTACTTGCCAAATGAGGATATGCCGTTATTTTATAAAGGAGCATTATGTCTATGTATGGCTAGTTACCTTGGCCCTACAAATATGCCTATTTGGGAAGCCTTGGCCTTAGGATGCCCTGTAATTGCATCTGATATTGGTGATCAAGCATGGCAGGTTGGTAATTCAGGTCTGTTATTCAATCCAGATGATGCAGAACAATTAGCCCATCTTATTTATAAAGTTTATTCTGATAAAAAACTCAGGAATAAAATGGTACAAAGCGGATATGAAAGAGCAAAGTCTGTTCGACCACCTGTGAGAGCTAAAATACTGCTTGATATTTTTAGTAGTATCAAATAAATCCGTTACATGAATCATAAGAATTATAAATACCATACATTAACAAAACAGCAGCGTCTTTTTATTAGCATTTATTTTTTAATTTTGTCAAGACATAGGTGATGCGAATATTTCTAGTAGAGCGTTTCATCAATATACTTACATTACATCTGTTAATAATTCAAATTTATTCCACTTATGTAAGACAGGTGCTTCATTAATCTCTTTTATGCCTTTCAGAATTCTTTCTTTTAACTCTTTCTTTGAATTCACACGAATATATTTCAGAAAGGTTTTTGCCATTTTGGAAAACAAAGTTTCAACAAGGTTTAGGCACGAACCATGTTTTGGTGTATGAACATATATAAATCTATTAGGTCTACTTGCCATATATGTCATTGTTTCCTTAGATATATGCGAAGAATGGTTGTCTAAAACAATCCTTATGATAGCATCTTTGGGGTAGTAGTCATCTAATTCCTTTAGTAGCATAATAAATTCTCTACTCCTATGCCTCTCATGTACTTGTGCAAATACATGCCCAGTATGAAGATCAAGAGCGGCTAAAATTGAAAGAGTACCTAATCTTTTGTATTCATAATCTCTACTTATTGTACTATACTTTCCTGGCTTAGGATATAAATCAGGGGCAATGTTTTTTATAGCTTGTACTCCAGGTTTTTCATCCGCCGATACAGTATATATCTTTTTCTTATCAGATTTTTCTTCCCCGACATTTTGCTGATTTACTTCGTTATAAACAATCAATATTTCTCTCATCTTTCTTTCAAATTCTTCATCTCGCTTTTCTAAGTAATATTTTATTCTGTGCGGTTGAAGTGGGTGCGATTTTAAAATCCTGTGAATGGTTGCTTTTGCCGCTCTCTTTAAACACTGAAAACCTTCCTTTGGCGCATGCTCTCTGGTATGTTTTGCTAAAGCAGACAATGTCCATACTTCCGCTGCATATCCAATATCTTTAGGTTTTATACAAGCAAGGTTTACAACCCAGGCTTTCGCATCATACGTAATATCAGGTTCTTTTGTTCTATGATATTGATCCTTTAATCCTATTTCAATTCCAGCCGCAACTGCTTTATCAATACATTTGTAAATAGTTTGACGACTAACTTTTAGCTCTTTTTTAATATCTGTAATAGGCTGGCTGATTCTCTCAAGTACACACAACATGTAGTGTATAAGTTATGCTCTCTCATTCTTGCATGCTATTCCTTGATTCTTGCTCTTATCGTTGGATAAATTCATCCAGAAGTTACAAAACTACTTGATTCTTCAAAGAATAACTTTGCTCGCGATACCACAATATATAAGTGGTACTTGAATCAGTCAGCCAGCCTACTATCTGTAATAGCCTTTCCCTCAGAATATAATAGCAAAATTCCTGCTCGTTGGATTTCTCTAAATGGCAATTTCCTCGATTGTGAAATCTTTCTAAGTTTTTCTTTTTCTGATTCAGTTAATTCTAATTTTGGACGTTGTGTTTTTCTTGGCATAATTCCTCCTGTATTTTACGTAAGAAATTATAACCAAAAAATCTGAATGTAAAGGCTATTAATGAAACATTCTACTAGTACTTCATCCCTCAGGTAATAGTTCATTACCTGGTATTATGACATGGTATCGTAATTTTTATAAGCCTTTACTTGATTTAGACAATGAAGTTTATCTATTGTGAATGGATTTAATCAAAAGAATTACCTGATGCTTTCGTCGTGGATCATATAAAATGAGAAAATTCCTTAATATCTGCGAAGTTAAATGTAGCCGACGTGATACCCCGACACTTTTGTCGGGGATAGTTCATTATTGTGTTTGAATTCAGATGATTATTTGCTAAATAAGAATGTATTTGGTGATGTAGTAAAAGAAATATGCAAAACTGAATATGAAAAATTCTCAGCATTTATGGGAAATATTATTGTAATCGCTGAGAGATGCAATAAAATAGGAGAAATGAATAATAGAAATCGAGATTATACATTTGACGATTTACTGAATAAATTACCAGTAGTAATACATTTGGGAACTTTTTTTAAAACAGAAATTCTTCCCAAAGTGGGAGGATTTTCTGTAAATGTTCACTATGTAATGGATTATGATATATTTCTAAAAGTAGCAAAAATAGCTCCTATTCATTCTATTCCTATATACGTTTCTGCTTTGAGAAGGCATAATAGTTCTAAAGGATGTAGCGATCAAAGTTAGAAGTTTTCGTATGAACTTCTAAAAATTAGGAAAAAATACGGTGGAAGCATTTTAAATAAAATGAACTTACAACCAGTTAAAATCCTAATATATAGATTTATTTCTGGTTATAAATTTGTAAAATGGGCTAAGCAGAATAAATTCATTTATGCAATTGCAAAATTTACAGGAATTACAAAACTCAATAATTTAACCTGATATGAAAAGAAAAATGATAAAAAAAATTTATAAAAAATTAAATTTAGTTTTTAGATTATTTGATCCCATTATTGATTTAAGAAAATTGATTTTTTCTATTCCGAATTATTTAAGCTTTTTCGCTGATATAATTAGGTACCAAGAAAAAAATAATAAGCTTCCAATAAAAATCAGAAATATTTACCCACAAATACATGATAAAACAAAATTTACAGGTTTTGATAGACATTATATATATCATCCTGCTTGGGCTGCGAGAATATTAAAAGAAACCAAACCAGATTTCCATTTTGATATTTCTTCTTCACTGCATTTTTGTTCAATTATTTCTGCCTTTATTCCTGTAAAGTTTTATGATTTTCGGCCAGCTCAATTGAATTTAAGCAATTTGTCTTCAGAACATGCAGATTTGGTTAATTTGCCTTTTGAAAGCAATTCGATTAAATCGTTATCATGCATGCACACTATAGAACATATTGGTTTGGGTCGATATGGTGATCCCATTGATCCAAATGGTGATTTAAAGTCTATCAGCGAGCTTAAAAGAGTTTTAGCAATAAATGGTAATTTACTATTTGTAGTACCTGTTGGGAAACCAAAAATTATGTATAATGCTCATAGAATATATTCTTATGACAAAATTATGGAATATTTTAAAGGTTTTAAATTGTTAGATTTTTCTTTAGTTCCTGATGATAAAAAACTTGGATTTATCAATAATGCAACTAAAGAAATGGCTGATAGGCAGAACTATGGATGTGGCTGTTTTTGGTTTAAAAAGGTAAAACAATGAGAATATTCCTATCCCTTTATCCTTCCGGCAATGCAAGTGTCCCTAACAGCATGACATGGTATCACAATTTTTACGAATCATTATTTGATTTAGGGCACGAAGTTTATCTATTGCGAATTGATAAAGTAGCAAAACTTCTTAAAGCAAAAAATGGAACAAAAGAGTTCAAAGAAAAATTCAGCGAATATCTTCTAAAAACATTTAAATAAGAGCATAAGAAAAGAAGGTTTGATTTTTTTTATCTTATTTCACTGATAGAAATATATTTCCTGAAGCATTTCCTACAGAATTTTAAGTTGTTATTTGTAAGATGTAGATTTATCCCAATGTGGGTTTGATATTTAGTAATTCGCACTTAATGGAGACTGGATTCGCATGAGTAAAATAATTACACGTCTCAAAGGCGGTATAGGTAATCAACTTTTTTGTTACTCTGCAGCTCGTCGATTGGCATTGGTCAATAAAGCTGAACTAGTGTTAGATGATGTAACAGGCTTTGCGGATGACCACCAATATCGTCGTAAGTGCGCATTGAACCATTTTCACATTTCTGCTCGAAAAGCGGCGCCAGCAGAGCGGTTGGAGCCTTTTGCACGCTATCGTCGGCGGGGAATGAAATGGTTATCCCGTAGAAAGCCTTTTGCAGAACGGCGCTTTCTGGAGCAGGAGGGTACGGATTTCGATGAACGGCTTCTGGACTTGAAAGTAAAAGGCACGCTTTATCTAGATGGTTATTGGCAGAGCGAGGGATATTTCAAGGATGTGGAACAGACAATCCGCGAGGATCTCCGAATTATTCCGCCTACTGATTCGCTGAATCATCGCATGGCTGAGGAAATTCGTAATAACAATGCCGTGGCTCTGCATGTGCGCTGGTTTGACTCACCAGATAGTACGACACCCCGTAATGTTTCGTTCGATTACTACCAACGCGCAATTGATTTAATGGAGAGAAAAATTGAAACACCTCAATATATCCTGTTTTCCGATGACCCCGAAGAGGCCCGTTTAAAGTTTATCCTACCCAAAGACCGTGTGACTGTTGTTTCCCACAATCGGGGTGATGAAAACGCCTATGCCGACCTGTGGCTTATGACTCAATGCAAGCATTTCATCATAACCAATAGCACTTTTAGTTGGTGGGGAGCTTGGCTGGCGATAAATAGTTCAAAAACCATTATTGCACCAGATGTTGAAACTAATACTAATAAAATATCGAAATTCTTTGCTCAAATTCCAAATAGTTGGACTGAACTATAAGTGAGGAAAGTAAAAAAACAGGGTATTAAAAATTCAGTTTTAAAAAAAGTTTTAATATAAAGATAAAAATGTAGATAAATTTAACATACGTGGAGAATAAAATATGAAGTCCCCAAAGATATTAATTGTTGATGTTTTATCAGCAACACATGTTGGTAACGCCGCTTTGTTAGATAGTACACTTGAACAATTAAAAACTGAATTTTATGGCGCAGAGTTTACAATATTAGCATTTGATCCCATATCAATTGGAGAGTTATGTGGACATAGATCTGTTAAGACGCTGTGGGCAGAACCATTTTCTACTATTTCGGGTAATAGAATATTAAAGTTATTCAAAGCTTTACGAGAGGTTATCTGGGCACTAATAAACATAATAAATTTCTCAGTATTGAGGCGCATGAAAGTTGCTATCAATCCAAAAATATACACACATTCGATTGATAAGCTCGCTGCTGTGAAATATTATGTCGAGGCAGATATAGTTATTAGTATTAGCGGAGAAGCTTTACAAGATGCCCTGATAGGGCGTCTACCGTTTTTTCTGTATGGGTATTGGCTGGCTCATGCAATGGGAAAAATGGTTGCTATTTTCCCTCAGAGTATTGGACCGTTGAATAGGAAACTAAGTAGAATTATGGTAGGCTTTGTGTTAAATAGGTGTGACTTAGTTTTTCCTCGCGATCATATTTCGCTTGACACAGTTAACAAACTAGGTATAAACACCTACAAAATACATTTAGTTCCGGATGTTGCTATAAATCAACCATACATTTCATCTGAATCAGCAAAGAGATTACTAGACGCTGAAGGGGTTCGATTTGACCAACAACCTTTGATTGGAATGTCTGTATCTAAATGGAAGGGAGACGATTTCAATAACTATTTTCCTGTTATGAAAGAACTTGGGCAATTTGTTATTGATGAACTGGGAGGGGAATTAGTATTATTTTCGCCAAATATGCCATTTCAGGAGGAGCTAAGTGATTTTGAAATTTCTGAAATGTTGTATCAATCGCTATCCCATAAAGCACAAGTTACTCTTTTAAAACATTGTTATACACCGCGAGAGTTTAAAGGTATGCAAGGGGAGCTCGATCTCTTTGTTACAACTCGAATGCATTCAGCCATCTTGTCAACAATGATTTGTACACCCACAATATGTATTGTAACACAGCCTAAGCTATTTGGTTATATGCAAATGATTCATCAGGAAGATAGGGCGATTGAAGTTAAAGATTTTACATTGGAAAAAGCAAAAGAAATGGTTCGAGAAACATTATTAGGAAGCAATCAAATACGGCAATGCCTATTTAAAACAAGACAGAATGTGGGGGAGCAATCGTTAATGGCATCTCATATTCTCCGTCAAGCCTATTATCAAAGATTAATTAAAAGGTAAATTGAGATTATTTAAATGCATACAAGAAAAATGATTCAGCATTATCTTAACGTTTTACCATATATAGTGTGCAATATACAAAAGTTTTACACTCAGTTAATCGTGTAGTTTGTCAATCCCAAAGAATATATAAGAATTTATATTTATTGATAACAAACGAGGAATCGATTTAATGCAAAACTCCAAGATTTCAAATGTTGAAAATCTTTTTCAAACAGTTGTAAATAATGGATATTGTATTGGTTGTGGTGCGTGTGCAAGCGTCTATGGTTCAGGTATTAAAATGGAGTTTGATAAGTTCGGATGCTATAAAGCAGTTTTAATTTCAGAACAAACTCAAAGGATTGAGGCACATGTTACTGGTGTATGTCCTTTTTCAGATAGTATTTTAAATGAGAACGAGATATCCAAAAGACTATTCGAACAGAATTGTCAATATCATAAACAGATTGGTTACTTTAGTGCTCTATATGCTGGTTATGTATCTGAGAATGACTTTCGCGAGAACGGCAGCTCTGGGGGAATGGTCAGTTGGATATTATGTGAATTATTGAAAAATAATTTAGTAGATGGAATATTACACGTGAAATCACGTCTACCGACAAAAAACGATTCGCGACTGTTTCACTATCAAGTTTCAAGAAGTTCTCATGAAGTATGTTCATCTACTAAATCGCGCTATTATCCAATAGAGATGTCGGAAGTATTGAATCTAGTAATTGATCAGCCTGGTCGCTATGCAATAGTTGGTGTTCCATGTTTTATCAAAGCTATTCGATTGCTAATATCTCAGAATAAAATTTTAAAAGAAAGAATTCATTATTGCTTAGCGCTGGTATGCGGTCACTTAAAAAGTAAAGAGTATACAACAATGTTGGCATGGCAATGTGGCATCAAGCCAGGAAACTTGCTATCTATTGATTTTCGCAAAAAAATAGCTAAGTTGAATGCTAGTCAATATGGGATCGAAGTTACAGGGAAAATTGAAGGGAAATTAATTACACACAATGAAATAATTTGTAACCTTTATGGAAGCGATTGGGGGCTAGGTTTTTTTAAATACAAGGCGTGCGATTATTGTGATGATTTATTTGGAGAGACTGCCGATTTAACAGTGGGTGATGCTTGGATTAAGCCATATTTGGAAGATGATCGTGGTAATAATATTGTTATAATACGTAACCTAAAGATTAAAGAACTGGTTGAAAAAGGAATAAGTACTGGTCGGTTGGTGCTTGATCCCATAAATTGTAACGATGTTGTCAAATCACAAATAGGTGGTTTACACCACCGTCGGATGGCACTTTCTTATCGATTATTTATAGCAGACAAAATGAATAAATGGCGACCAACTAAGCGAGTACTGCCCCAAGAAAGTCTCCTGAATAATAGGTTGAAGCGTAAGCATAGCCTTCGGATGCAACTTTCTAAAAATAGCCATATTGCATTTCAATATGCCTTGAATAGTAATCAATTTTCTGATTTTGTAGGCATGATGGAAGATTTAGTGCAGGAATATCGCTTTGTGGAACAACCGTTTTGGAAATATATTTTAAAAAAAATAATCTTATTACTTAAATAATACTGAATTTAATGTTGGTAATAAAAAAAATTATTTTAAGAGTAAAAATACGATATGTCTAATACAGATATTGAAAGAGGTACAATTATATTTGTGGCGTCTTTACAAAGTGAGTTTCAGATTAGTATGTTTAAGGCACTTCAGTCATTTGGATGGATTGTAGAAACGTTTGATTGGCAAAAATATATTCAGAAAAATATTTGGGAAAAGATACAGGCTGAGTATCTGTTTGGGCCAGTAATGAAACAGATAAATGAAGCCCTAGTTGATAAGTGTAAGACCTATAAACCTGATGTTGTATTTATCTATAAAGGAATATATGTCTGGCCGGAAACGATTAGCAAAATAAAGCATTGTACGCGTTTAGTTATATCTTATAATCCTGATAATCCATTTGGAAATTTTAACTATGAATATGCTAAAAAATATAGGATCAAAGGGAATATCCTCCTCAGCAAACTTATCACCTTTAAAAAAAGTATTTTCTTCAGACGGCTTTGGGGAAATTTTATTAAAACCATACCTGTATATGATATCAATTTTGTTCCTCGGATAAGTCAAATATCAGAGTACAAAAGGATAGGGGCAAGATATGTCCATCTACTCCGTTGGTATTATGATCCAGAATTACATAGACATGTTGAACTTACGGAGGACGATATAGTCAAATTCGGATCGGATGTTTTATTAATAGGCCGGTATGAACCAGACAATAGAAGAGAGTGCATAGGGGCATTGTTGGATGCGGGTGTTCATATGCGGTTGTTCGGAACAGGATGGGATCACTATCTCTCAAGAAAATTGAAAAATACTTTCGGCAAATCAATAAGACCTGTTTATGGTGAAGATTATACCAAAGCATTATGTTCGAGTAAGATAGTTTTGAACTTCCAGGCTAAACTGAACAAAGATACTTCTACGATCAGGTGTTTCGAAGTTCCCGCTTGTGGCGCTTTACTTTTAAGTGAACGAACCAATGAATTGATGGAATTGTTTGAAGAAGATAAAGAAGCGGTCTATTTCTCTGACAGTAGTGAATTAGTCGAAAAAGTGAAGGATTTATTGAACAATCCGGAAAAGCGTAATGCAATTGCCAAAGCTGGTCATAGACGTTGTGTATCTGATGGGCATGATGTCTATAGTCGTATGCGTGAGTGTAATGATATAGTTTGCGCGAAGCTTAAAACATTACCTTTATCAACGTCCAGCTAAGGATATATGGACATCGTGACTGAAAGAAATTGTTTCGGAGGTATCCTCATATTTTTAAGTACTGTAGGACAAATTTGGTTAAATTATTTATATACAGCTAATCATTTTTTTGAGAAAATATTGACAAATTAGGCTTATTGTACAAAAAGTGGTCAACTTTAAAACGTAATAGGTTGCAGGTTTGAACCGGAATGGGTGGCAAGTTTGAGCCAGAATCTACACATATTCCAGTATCTTATCAAAATCGATTATAAAACTAAGTTTTGTAAGGGTTATAAAACCATTCTTTTTTACTGCTTTCGTTCAATGGATTATTTATTCAAATACAACTTCAACTTCTATCCTTTTTTATTATCCTTATGAGGGTACTTTATTTTTCTGGATTTTATTTTTTCGCCAATAATAATTTATAACTTGTCTAGTAAAAGAATGATTTAATTGAAAATGAAGTTATTAATTATTACCCAGCGATTTGATGAGGAAAGTGGTGGCGATGGATTGTATTCATTTAATTTAGCCAATGAACTTTGTAAGCATGGAATAAATGTGTTTATTTTTTCAATTAAGAATGATTCTTTTTATTTAGGAAAGTTAATTAATAAACAAAATAACACTAAATTATATATCATTAAAAAATATAATAGTAGTGGGAAAAATATTTTCTCTAAAAATTATTATTCTGTTAATGCTTTAAACGGACTTCGTTCAGCAATTGAATCTGCTAAGCCAGATATTATTCATATTCATGGAATACATCAGTACTTTACAATTTCTTGCATTGATGTAATAAGACACAGTAATGTTCCTACGGTTTTTACAGTACATGATTATAAATTACTTTGTGGTAATGCTGGTTTTTTTTCCAATCGGACTAACGAAATATGTTTAAAATGTCTAAAAGGCGGTACGATATACCCTGTTATTGAAAGATGTAAAGATAATTCGTTTATTAAAAGTATTGGCGTTACTGTTCAAATGTCAATTTGGAAACAGAGGAAATTTATTCAAAATATTGATTACTTTCATTGTGGTTCCAAGTTTGTTTATAACCTATTATCAAGGAATAAACTTTTTATAAATAAACTGAAATATGTCCGTTTCCCAATTTTAAAAGAAATGTCAAATAATGGTAATAAAGACATAAATATTGTTTTTATTGGTAGATTTGTGCCCCACAAAGGAATTAATATATTTGCAGAAGCTGTCAAAAATGTTAATGATATTCCTATCAATATTTTTGGAGAAGGTGATGAAGGAATAATTGCACAAGATATTCTAGACAAAAAGAATAATGTTAAATTTCATGGATGGAAAGATCATGAATATATATCTCGTTTTTTACATATTGGAACAATAGTTATCATTCCATATTTAGTGTATGAAACATTTTGTTATGTTGTACTTGAGTCTATGTTGGCTGGATGCTGCATGATTGCTAGTTCAAGAGGAGCGATTCCAGAACTGATTATTAATAATTATAATGGAATACTAGTTAATCCTCCCAATGTCGACAATTTTAAAAATGAGCTTAAAAACTTACTTAATAACCGCAAACGAATTTTTGACATTGGTAATAATGCTCAGAAAGTAAAATTCTCAATTGATAATAT
>JAUWFQ010000102.1 GCA_030606865.1 bacterium | reverse complement strand
ATGAAGTGCTTTATCGTGATTAAATTTCTCAATAATATTAAAATTATCTTTAGAAATCGCCTATGCTTACGAGCATAACTATGCACAGAAAAGCACCAGAGTTTTTGGATTAGAAATCAATTTGAATATTAAATGTCCAATAAGAAAGCAAAGGAAAATTTCGAATATTTACTAAAAGATTTTAAATCAAATCCGAATCCAAATATTGAGAAAGAAACTGATTCATTGGAAAGTGGAATTTCGCACACTAATGATTTTTCTATAGATTTACCAGATAACTTAGAAATTCATCATCCTTATATTGTCTTTATAATTTTTGTGATATTAAAAGAATTTTGGTGGTTAGGTCGTTGGGAGAAAACAGCATGGGAAATTCCAATAAAATACAAAAATGTAGATTACATTTTAACTCATAGAAAATTTGGATTTAGAATAATATCTTCTAACAATAAGGAATCAATCAAAACAGGAATTGAAGCAATGAGACAAATCCACAAGATGATTCCATATGCAGAAGAACTTTTCCAACCATATATTAAATCTATTATAAAGAAAAATAATATATCACTAGATAACAAGTATTATCTTATTTACAATAGATATAAATATTTTAAAAACAAATCAAGTAGTGCCTTTCGATTATCTGATAAATACTTAAAGCAAACTTCTAATCAGACTTCAATTCAAGAATTTTTCAAATTATATAATAAAAAAAGAAGAAAAATCTCAATTGGTAACTATTATTTAATTGCTATGGTAGATTCCTTTTTTAGTTTATTAGAACATATATTTGTACTCTTAATCCCATTTATTCCAAAATTTGATATTCACTCAATCAAATTAGATGAAGTAATAGGGATGAAATGGAAAAATAAATATAGAATAATTTTTGATGAATTAGAAGATATTGGATCTAATAAAAAACTCGAAAACTTAGTAAAAATTAAAGAAATTTTTAAAAATACTAGTTCCCATGGTCATTTTTTAAAGAGAGACAATTCTTTCCTAATTCAAACAGAATTCCTTGGACTAATACCAGTGGTTTTATCAGATTATCAGGATACACTTAGTTACTCAATAGATTCAAAATACGGTATGAGTTTCAAAGATATAAGAGATTCATTTAATAGTTTTATTAAATTTCTAAAAACCAATAAAAAAACTAAGTATGGAATGAGATTTATAGAAAGCGGTCTACCTATTGCTTTTGATGATGATTCTGTTAAATCATATAATGAAGCAATGTCTAGTAAAAAATCATTCGAAGAATTTTTACATTATTTAAGTCATCTTCATGATAATGCAGCTAATATGGATTGGTAATCACATTAACACTATTTAACAACTTCTGCAACTCCCCGGTTTGAGCCAATTCGATAGCGATATTCCTCCTACCAATTTAAATTTAACAATTGGAATATTGTAAAAACATAAAATAACTTTGTTATCAATTATGGATAAAAGATTCATACCAATCGCCTCTGACTTTATGGAGCAGAATGAGCAACTAAAAAATAGTCTGCACAACGTAAAAATATGAGCTAAAAATAAATTGGAACATATAACAATATTGTGATATATTATGGATAGATGGACGATTGAATATTTTGAAAATAATCGTGGACAAAAACCGGTTGAGGAATACATTAATGGGCTTCCGGTCAAAAAGCAAGCTAATATTTTCCGTGTTTTTGACTTAGTGGAAGAATATGGAATCCAATTGGGTCCACCTTACATTAAGAAAATTGATGGTAAAATATGGGAATTGCGCCCGGGTTCGGAACGGATTTTATATTTTGTATTCTCCGGTAGAAAATTTGTATTACTGAATGGGTTTACAAAGAAAACAAAGAAGACGCCCAAAAAAGAAATTAGAATTGCTCAAAAGAGACAAAAAGATTATGAAAAGAAAAACAAATTATGATTTGCATAAAGCAAAACTTTTACAAGACCCTGAATTCAAAGAAGCCTATGATGAGTTAGAACCAGTTTATAAATTAATTAGAGAGCTTATTGCATACCGTATTGCACAAGGAATTTCTCAAAAAGAATTAGCTGACAGAATTGGTACCAAACAAAGTTCCATATCCCGCTTTGAAACAGCTATGAAAATGCCATCCTTGTCTTTTTTAAATCAAATAACAGATGCATTGGGTTTGAATTGGGATATTCATTTTCATCCAAGGACTATATAATATACTGCCACCAAAATTAAATAAAGCTATAGTCTGCACAATGTAAAAATATAGTTATTGGTCTTACTTCCTTATAATGATGAATAAAAGATTCATTCCAATTGCTTCTGATTTTATGAAACCACAGGAACAGCAAAAGCTGATTGATACTTACAAACCAATTTTTAAGAAATATGGATTAATTCAAGCACCCAAACCGAAAACGGATAGCAAAAACTACTTTTTTATTCTAACCGGCGGCACCGAGAATAAATGCCTTGAATTAATGAAAGATTTAAAGGATTCCGCTGAAATTAGAATTATTGCGATTGGAATTAACAACTCCCTCCCTGCCTCTCTCGAGATTCTTGCATGGGTAAACCAAAACGGTAAACGGGGTAAAATATATTATTTAAAAGATGAAAATGATTATGATGGATTATCCGAATAATAAAACTGAACGCGTAGGCATTATTGGCAAACCATCCGATTGGCTCATTGCAAGCGTCCCATCCGCTGAAATTTTAAATAATTTAAGTGGGTTTAAGTTTATAAACATTCCCATCCAAGAATTGTATTCAATTTATGACCAAGTTATAACTAAAGCCGATGGCGCGTTGTTAAACTCCTTCCCTGTTATTAATGAGAACATCGATCAGGATGAGCGGAAGAAATCGGAGGCATTTTATTTGGCGCTCAGGCAGCTTGTGGAAGAAAAAAATCTTACCGCTTTAACGATACGCTGTTTTGACCTATTGCTCGAATATCAAACAACCGGATGCTTTGCGTTGGCAAAATTAAATGATGAGGGAATTATTGCCGGTTGCGAGGGCGATATTGTGAGTCTGATCGGGATGATCACAGCTAACAGAAAAACAGGGCAACAGGTTTGGATGGCAAATCCGTCGCAAATAGATATTGATAAATCACAATTAATTTTGGCTCACTGTACTGTTCCCTGCGGCATGGCCGATGGCGTTTGCTTGGACACCCATTTTGAATCTAACCAAGGTATTGGGTTAAATGGAAAGATGAAAGAAACCGATGTTATACTCTTCAGGTTAGGTGGAAAAAGTTTGAACAAGAAGTTTGTTTGTACAGGAACTATAATTCCACACGAACAGAATCCTAATTTGTGCAGAACGCAGATTCGAGTAAAAGTTGATGACAGAGAAACTTTGAGTGAATTATTAACCAATCCGCTTGGTAATCATTTACTTGTTTTATATGGAAAACATCCTGATATTCTGGATGATTTTTAAAATAATAATAGGATTTAGAATCGTTTACTAATGCAATAGTACGAACAACGTAAAAATATGAGGACGGGGCAAACTGGAAAGAACTCCACTTTTTGGAAGATACAAACACGAACTTAGAAATAAAAGTTGGAACATATAACAATATTGTGATATATTATGAATAGATGGACGATTGAATATTATGAAAAGAAAAACAAATTATGAATTGCATAAAGAGAAACTTATGCAAGACCCTGAATTCAAAAAAGCTTATGATGAATTAGGACCTGTATATAAATTAATCAGAGAGCTTATTGCATACCGTATTGCACAAGGAATATCTCAAAAAGAATTAGCGGAAAAAATTGGTACCAAACAAAGTTCTATATCCCGCTTTGAAACATCAATGAAAATGCCTTCCCTGATGTTTTTAAATCAAATAACAGATGCTTTGGGCTTGAAATGGGATATAAGTTTTAATCCTAAAACTGCATAATACGTTGCAATAATTATTGACCAATCCGCTTGGTAATCATTTACTTGTTATCTATGGAAAATATCCTGATATTCTGGATGATTTTTTAAATAATAATAGGATTTAGAATTGTTTACAAACGCAATAGTACGAACACCTTGTAAAAATATGATCAAGGGACTAACCTCTTCAACTGAGGGTCCTCCTGATTATTTGAAAGCATTAATACAGCATAAGATATATGTTGATGCTTTAAAATCCTGTGGAATGGAAATTACCACCCTCCCCCCTAATGATAATTATCCGGATTCAACATTTGTAGAAGATGCTGCATTATTAACTCCGCATTGCGGAATTATTACTCGCCCCGGAGCTCATTCAAGACGAAGAGAAACCAATTCGATGAAAAGGGTAATGACCGACTTTTACGACGATATTGAAGAGATCAAATCACCCGGCACAGTTGATGCTGGCGACATAATGATGGTTGGGTCACATTATTATATTGGATTATCTAAACGGACTAATACGACAGGCGTCAACCAAGTCATTAAAATTTTAAATAAATATAATTTGACCGGTTCCACAATTGCTTTGAGTGAAATGTTACATTTAAAGTCAGGCTTATCTTACCTAGAAAATAATAATTTAGTTGTTGCAGGTGAGTTTACCGATAACCCGGAATTTCAAAAATTCAACCTTATTAAAATTGATGACGATGAATCTTATGCAGCAAACTGCGTTTGGATAAATGATTATGTATTAATTGCTAAAGTATATCCAAAAACCAAACAATCGATTGAACAAATAGGGTATGAAACTATCGAATTAGATATGTCGGAATTTAGAAAATTGGACGGTGGATTAAGTTGTCTTTCTCTACGATTTTGATTTAGCGACAGCTTTAATAAAAGGTACAACTAATATCAATCCGGGAATAAAGAATAGCGCCATAACCGGAAACACAAAATTAATTCCATAATTTTCAGCTATTAAACCGCCGATACCAGCGGCGAAAGAACCAACTCCAAAACTTAAGAAAAAACTGATTCCATAACTTAATCCACGATGCTTGCTATGCGATATTTGTGCAATCAATGCATTTCCAACTGGTTGCCAAATAAAATGCGTCACTCCCAATAAAATTCCAAAGATAACAAGCGGAATTCCGGTTGTATAGCCCATCAATGCCAATAACGGTATATTTAATAATATTACCCATAATAATATTTTAGGCTTACTATATTTGTCGCCCAAAGCTCCGCCAAGCATCTGACCAATTATTCCGGATAAGAGCACTAAAGTCGTGAACAATCCACCTCTAATTGTATCGGATAATGATGCAAAAATATTACGTGTTTCTAATGCAAAATGTGCCGGCATGAATGTTGTAAATCCGGCAAATGCTAAACCGATCATCACGATCATTCCATAGTATAATGATAGCGCAGAGCGATTAGTTTCTTCGGGTTGAATATGGTCAGCAGTCTCGGGTTCCCGCTTCCGTGATGGGATAAATATTGTCGTACTTAATATCAATAATAACATGATTATGCCTAATACAAAATATGGTAATCTCCATCCGTTAAGAACTGTTAATGATGCGCCAATTATTGGTCCCAATGCTAATCCGATTGACCCCATAATACCATGAAAAGCCATACCTTTGCTAATCGCCTTTACGCGGCGTGAAATTAAAGTAAGTCCTGCCGGATGATAGATACTACTGGATAAACCTAATAGCATTAATCCACCGGTCAAAGTCCACAATGTTTGAGATAAAATTATAATTAATATTGAAACGACAACACCAACCTGATAAATTAATAGCAGTGTTCTGCCACCTAACTTTTTCTCCAAGATTCCGGCCGGTAAAGCACCGAGACCAAACATGAACTGACTTGCAGTTGCAATTACTCCCAGAGTTGCTAAACCAACATTAAATTGATCTCGCAAGACTAAAAGGATAGCTGGCAGAACAAGCATCACGGAATGAACCAATAGATGGCTGAAACCCGTAATAGTAAGAATAACTTTTTCGTTATTATTCATCAATAAACAAAAAAGCTCTCAGCTGTGAGAGCTTTTTTATCAATTTATCTTTTCTCTCTTATTCGAGCCGCTTTACCGGTCAAACTCCGTAAATAATGAAGTTTTGCACGGCGTACCTTTCCTCGTCGAATCACTTTTATTGAAGCGAGCATTGGTGAATGTATCGGGAAAATCCTTTCAACACCAATCCCGTTTGATATTTTCCGTACGGTAACAGTTTCTTCAATACCACCATGTTTGCGTGCTAAAACCACACCCTGATAACGCTGTATACGTTCTTTACCACCTTCCACAACCCGTACATCTACAGAAATAGTATCACCTGGACTGAAATCAGGGATATCCTTTTTCAATAAATCTTTTGTTACTTCATGTAATTTGTTCATTTTCTATTCTCCGTAAGATCACTTTTCTCTAAATATTTTTTCCAAATATCAGGACGTTTTGCTTTTGTACGTTTTGCTCTTTGAGCATTACGCCACTCATCAATTTTTTTATGATGTCCTTCTATTAAAACATCTGGTACTTTCATACCTTCAATTTCACGCGGTCTCGTATAATATGGTGCATCCAATAAATCTGATGCAAACGTATCACTCATTGCCGAATCATACTTATTCAACACACCCGGAATCAATCTTACTATACTGTCAATCATCATCATCGCCGGAAGCTCTCCGGCTGTAACTACAAAATCACCGATTGAATATTCATGCGTTACATATTTTTCTATAACGCGTTCATCAATTCCCTTATAGTGACCACAAATAAAAATTAGCTTGTCAATTTGACTATTTTCCATAGCCAAATCATGTGTCCACTGCAAACCTTGTGGTGATGGATACACCACTCTCACATCATCAGAATCCAATTGTTCCAAGCTATAATCAATTGCTTTGAACAATGGTTCTGCCATCATTACCATTCCGTCGCCACCGCCAAATGGTTCATCATCAACTTGGCGATATTTTCCCTTTGTAAAGTCTCGTAGGTTTACAACCTTAAACTCCACAACATTTCGTTCAACAGCCTGCCTAAGCATGCTGTTTGCGATTAGACTATCAATTGTATCCGGTACAGGTGT
>JAUWFQ010000096.1 GCA_030606865.1 bacterium | reverse complement strand
ATTTTTCCCTATGTACATTTGGGCTATTAAATGATATAATTGTGGTTTGGAGTTATTAGATTCAATTAAGTCATTCGCGAATGTTATTCCTTCATTAAATTGCTTTAACTCAACAAAAACACGAGTAAGATAATGATAAATTATTGATAGATCAGGATCAATTTGGACAGCATTTTCAAAAGTTATTTTAGCTTGAATATAATCCTTTTTCCCAATAAACATTTGACCTAAAAATATATGACCCCAAACATTATCAGGATTTTTTTCAATCAGCTGTGTAGCTCTTATTATGCCGCTATCATATTCATTACGTAAACTATAAATATCGAATATATGACGATATGCAATCGTGAATTCAGGATCTAGTTCCACTGCTCTTTCGAACGCATTTGAAGCTTTTCCCATATCTTTAGATCCATGAAAATATGCTTCTCCTAATCCGTACCATGCTTCTTTTTCATCAGAAAGAAAATCAATTAATTGCTGATAAATATCTTCCGCTTCAGAATAATTATATTTCGTTAGTTCAAGTGCACCCTGTGCTAGCAATTTTTCCTTTGTTGTTCTGTACCAGGAACCGTTTAAAATTTTTAATAATGATCCTTGTGCATTTTCAATTGTCTCATTATCCATCTCTGATTGAGACCACCATTGAGCTAGTGCTAATTTATAATAAGCACTACTAAACGTTGAGTCAATATCAATGGCATTATTGAATTCAACAATGGCTTCTTTAAAATGTGAATCATTGAAATAGTCAATTCCAATAAAATAATATTGGAAAGCATTCATCGAAGAAGTAGTCTTATCCGCAACTGCCACATCAATTGGTTCACCTTTTCCTACTGGCAATTGCATATCAAACCGAATCTGTGAAGTCAATTCATCTACCATTGAATAAATATCATTGCCTTCCACTTGGTGAGACTTGATTATTGAACCATCGCTTGTATTAATCAATTGTGATGATAATATAAGATAATTCCCCGTCTGAATCACATTACCTGTCAACATTGTTTTAGCACCAGCTTCTTGAGCAATATCCGTTGCTAAGCTAGGATCTATAGAGTTTCGGTTATCAGACCCTAACTGTTTTTGTATATCAAATAATCTTTGGCTGCTATATACTTTTAAATTAGGAATTTCGGAGAGGTCGGCAATTATTAATTCCTGTAATATTTGCCCAAGTCGATTAGGATCGCTAGGTTCTTGTATATTATCAAAATTTAATACAGCTAAAGAATTAATGATTCGCACAGATTCCTTTCCTCCTTTGACAAATTGTATCAGTGTGGCAAATACAATTAGTAGAATTGTAATAAGTCCGCCGACGAACCAAGTTCGATTTATTTTCTTAGGTATTGCAGACAACCAAGATGGTTTTTTGATAAGTTGCTTGAATGTACCACCTTTCAATTCATTCAAATCATCAAGTAATTCTGAAACATTTTGATATCGATTATCAGGTATTTTCTCAATTGCTTTTTCTATTATTGCAATCAAATTAGGATTAGCGTCTGGATTCAGAGATACAATATCAGGAGGTAACTCATTTACGATCGAATAAAGTGTAGCGGCTTCATGTTCTCCAACGAATGGCAACCTACCAGCCACTATCTCATATAATACTATCCCGAAAGAATATATATCTGATCGTTGATCTACCTGGGATCCTTCAATTTGTTCAGGTGACATATAAACTATGGTTCCTAAAGTTCTACTTACTTTGGTAACATTCTCTCTGTCTAAATTTTTTGCGAGACCAAAATCCATGACTTTTACTGATCCTGATTCAGTCACCATTATATTTTCGGTTTTTATATCTCGGTGAATAATGTTATTATCGTGCGCTGCTTTTATACCTTTCAATGTCGCAATTGCGATATGTATTATTTCTTTTAATGATAAGACTTCTCTTTGAATTTTGCTTTTTAGTGTTTCCCCACCGATGCATTCCATTGCAATAAAATTATATTTACCGCTATGAGCGATTTCATAAATTGTTGTTATATTTGGATGATTGAGCTGAGAGGCAGAACGAGCCTCCTGGTAGAGACTTTCCAAATCTTCAGCGTTGTCCACTAAACGAGGCGAGATAAATTTAAGAGCAACAGTTCGTTTAAGATCAACATCCTCAGCTTTATAAACAATTCCTCTTCCGCCTTCACCTATTTTACTAAGGATTTTATAATGGGAAATTGTCTTGCCAATCATGGTATAAAGGTTAATTCTTTTTAATTACCACAATAGTAATGTCATCGCTTTGCGGCACATCATTGACAAATGTTTTTATCGCATTAAATACTTTTTCAATTAATGTATCTGCGGTGGATTTCATATTTTCCGTTAGTATCGTAAGCAGCCTATCTTCCCCAAACTCTTCATTTTGCTTATTTAACGCTTCTGTTATACCGTCAGAATAGATAATAACTGTGTCACCGGTATTCAATTTGATTAAATCTTCTTCAAATTGATAATCTTCCATAAATCCTAAAACTGTGCCACCTTTAGTAAGTCTGGTAACTTTTTTATCTGAATCGATTAAAAACGGAGGGTTATGTCCGGCATTTGAAAAATGAAATATATCTTTTGATGAATCTAAAATACCATAAAATAGTGTCGCATGCATTTGAAGATCAGTACTACGATATAGTAATTTATTTGCCCGAGTTAAACATTCCCCGGCAGATGATGTGAACAATGCTTGTCCCCTTAATGTGGCTTGTAAATTCGCCATTAACATAGCAGCGGGCATACCTTTACCTGATATATCGCCTAAGCAAATTACACTATTGTTTTCGTCAATTGTTATAAAGTCATAATAATCGCCACCCACTTCTTTAGCGGGGATACTTTTACCGGCGATATTAAATCCGTCCAATTGGGGATTTGAGCTGGGCAATAAATTTGTTTGTATCTCGGTAGCAAAATTCAGTTCTTCTTCAATCTTTTTTAATGACTGTTCTTCACCATAAAGTCTTGCATTTTCAACGACTTGAGCTGATTGAGCAGCAATTATTGATAGGATTCTTTGATCATCGAGAGTAAATCCGTCTTCATCCATTTTATTAAATACATTTAGCACACCAATAAGCTTACCTTTAGTTTTTAAAGGCGCACTTAAAATGGAATAAATTGGAAATTCGCCATCAGAAAGGTTTGTAAATCTATCATCATTTAGAATATCATTAATTAATAGGGGCTTTTGATTCTTAATCATCCATCCCGACAATTGAACACCAAAATGATAAGGTACAATATCCGTATCGGTCTCAATTTCACGAACTATAGTGTGAAATTGATCATCAGTTTCAGTCTGGTCGAGCAACATAATTGCCCCTTGCTCAACATTTAAATGATTAACACATTCATGTATAATTAATTCTATTACTTGATTTAAATCATGGGCAGTGCTAACGGCTGTAGCTATATCATTTAGTACCGATAGTTCCTTTACCGCTAACTTAAGTTTTTGAATTTCAGTAGTATCATTCACTCTAATTTAAAAATAATTATTATTTAATTGCGGCTACTGCTTCATCCACTGTGTCGTAATTTTCTAAAACTTTGATAATTTGAGTAAACATAAAAACACTTCGAATTTTTCTTGTGGCACGAGCAACCTTTAAGTCACCATCATTATCTTTTAATGAAGTATAAGATGCCAATAGTGCGCCCAGTCCCGTACTTCCGAACCAAGTTATTTTTCCCATATCCATTACTACTTTTGTTTTGCCTTGTTTAACTAGGTCCTTAACATAATCGTGTAAACCGGCACTTTTTGCATCCAACATCATTTTCCCAGATAATGTTAATACAACAACACCATCTTTTTCAGATTCTTTTATTCGCATTGCAATACTCCTATTGTTTATTATTTATTTTTTTCACGATAATCAATTCATTCATATTATTAGATTTTCTTGAATATTCCACTGAATCCATTAATGACTTTATTAGCGGAATACCTAAACCACCATTTTTATACTGAAGAAAATCTTGGTCTATTGAAAATGAGTCTTTTTCTAAAACTTCATACGCTTTACCATAATTTTTGACAATCGCTTTAATGCTTTGGTTGTCGAAAATTAGTTCCAATTCGCATAAAGATTTATTTTTTATTTTCGTACCATAAAGGACTGCATTATGGCAAGCTTCTAAAATTGCCATTTCAAGAATATCAATCTCCTCATCGCTACTACAATAATGACGACAGAAATTGATTATAGATTCCCGAATATGCTCCAAATCATCGAAGCTGTTCAAACAAATTTTTAGCTTCGTTTTATTATCATCCATTTGATAAGTCAAATTAAGTGCTGAAATTTATATTTCGTGCACCCGTTATAACAAATGGAATCTTAACTATACAATTTAAATTAATTTTGATTGATAAATGTCATGTAAACGCAGGAGTCCGACACATTTATCATTTTTGTTTTCCAATACCGGTAAAACCGATATTTGCGAAATTCGATCTTCCATTAAAGTTACTGCATCTTGAAGCCGGGCATTGGAATAAATAAAGATTGGTTTTTTATTCATTACATCATTGACGAAAAGTTCATTAATATTACCATTTTGAGCGAAACCGCGACGCAAATCACCGTCGGTAATTATTCCAATTAATGTCTTAGAATTGTCTGAAACTATTGCAGCTCCCTGTGGTTTTTTAGTCATTAACAAAACTGTTTCTTTAAGACTTTGTTTTGGCGAGACAACTGCAACTTTATCCAAAGGAGTCATAATATCCTTAACTTGCAACTTAAGTCTCCTCCCCAAATTCCCACCGGGATGGAATCGTGCAAAATCTTCCTGATTAAATTTTTTAGCAGTCATCATAACAGCGACTAAGGCATCACCAATAGCCATTGTTACTGTTGTACTATTGGTTGGTACAACTCCCAATGGATCTGCCTCAGAGGATACAGTGCTATCAAGAACAACATCGACCTTATCAGCTAATGCGGAATCCATATTACCAATAATTCCGATCAAAGGTGAATTGAACTGACGAAGTAACGGAATTAAACGTACAACTTCATCGGTTGCACCGCTTTTGGAAATAAGAATTGTAGGATCCCCAGGACGATAAATTCCCAAATCACCATGTAGGGCATCGCTTGCGTGCAAGAACACAGCTTGAGTTCCGGTACTGCAGAAAGTGGCTACAATTTTCTGTCCGATCAAACCGGATTTTCCTACACCGCAAACAACAACTTTACCATCATGTTTTAATAAAATCTTTGCAGCCTTGACAACCGATTTATCAATACGGTCAGCCACATTCATCAATTCGCGCGCTTCAGCTTTTAAAATATTTGAAGCAATTCCACTAAGTTTTGGAAGTATTTTTTCCATAATCAAGATTGTGCAATTTACACAAGCAATATAATTAGGAAAAAGTATTACCTTATGTAGTTGTAATAATGAATTGAGGGGGGTTCTCCATATGCTTTTTGACAGCACATAAATTTGCCGCCTTAATTACTGCTTTTCTATACTTAGCAGGGAAACCATCAGGTAAAATTATATTTAATTTAATTTTATCAATCATTCCTGAAAATGAGTTCAAATCCATTGATTGGATTATTTCCATATCGTTAGTATCAATTCCACGCTCTTGACAAAATCTCAAAACATAAATACCCGTGCAGGTACCAATCGAAGATAAAAACAATGAAAACGGTTCCGGTGCACTTTCTTCACCGCCACTTATAAGAGCTTGATCTGTTTTATGAGTAAATCCATCAATTTCCGCATTTACTTTTTTCCCGCCGGGAAATGTAATTTTCATATCCATTTAATTATCCTAAAATTCTTTTATATTATAGATGAAAGATTCAAATTAAAGTTACAAATATAGAGGTTAAAGTTTAGAGATTAGATTTCAGGGTTAAGTGTTAAGAGCAAGAAGTATTAATATGGTGACCATTAAATTAATGTCATATTTAATGCTCAAGTTCTTGTCTTAAAGATTAAATGTGATATTAAATCCTTTACCGCTAATTGTCATATTTGGTACATATTTTTTTTCTTGAAACGTTCTCGCAAATCCTCTGCCAATTATTGTACCCAAACCTGCTCCAACAATTACATCGCTTAAATAATGATCATTATCATTAATTCTGCTTATAGCTACTAATCCGGCAATCAAATAAGCTGCTGTACCAACCTTATGCCCATATAATTCATTTGCTACGGCTGCCACAGCAAAGCTGTGTGATGTATGTCCGGATGGCATAGAACGGTTATTACTACCGTTTGGTCTTTTCCTACCAATTAATTCCTTTAAGATAATAGTAGTAATCCCGTTTGCTACTAATGCAGAAGCTGCAAACTCCAATTTTTCCAGCATCTCACGATTTGATTCATCTACCGCTTTGGATGTAATAATTATTGACGTCGGCAATAACCAGGTGGACCACAATCCTCCATAAAGATCTCCGAATTGTGAAATATTATTAGGTAATAGCCCTTCACGCTGAGCAAAATTTTGAAATTGATCCTCAAATTGATAAGCAAGTAAAGATCCAAGTCCTACCGTTCCCAAAATCAATAAATTGGATTTTTGAGTGACAGAATATTTCATTCCATTAAATCCGTATTCAGGTACACTTTTTACCCAAGTTGGAAATGATTCATATCGATCTTGCGAACAAATTGTATTTAGGAATACTACTGAAATAATAATTATTCTGATTATACTTAACATTGAATTATGATAGCAAAAATAAACGTTAATTATCTGTGGAAATTACTGTTTGCCAGGTGTAAAACAGCAATAGCCGATATTAACGGATTCTTTACGCATCATCTTCCAACGACTTTTATCCGGGATCAATTTAACTGCTTGTGGGTATAAAATATTTTCTTCGATATCGATATGTTTTTTAAGATCTTTTATAAGCTTACGGCTTACCGATTGCAAATCTTTTTGGAATTCATCAAAAGAATTTGTATAAATCCCATAAAGATTGCGTTCTAATTTCCGTTTTAAGATGCCTAAATTGTCATGTTGTCTGCGAATTTCTTGAGAAGGATCAAATTCTGCCATGCTAACTAAACGTCGAATAAAGGTATATTCCTCACGTATATGATGTTTTTCAGTTCTTAATAAATGTCCTGAGACTAATTGAAGATCTTTAAGGATTTCTTTCGAATCATTAATTGATGTCTTCTTTTTGATATCTTTTGTTAATTTTTCTAATACTTTACAAAAATTTAAAATAACCTGATGTTCTTCCATAAGAGTACGGATAACATGTTTTTTTGATAATGAATTATAAAATTCACTATCAATGTTGAATTCTTGAAAGATTGGAGCTAAGCAATTGTATTTGTTCAAATGATATTTACCTTAAAAAATTTTATTATTATTATTATTAAATATACGATATTGTTATCCTTTAAAAAAGCAACACTTCCAATATATTTGAATTACAATTTTTGTAACTTATTGTGTGCTAGTAAATAAAAAAATTATACAATCAATTTTACTTATTATATTTTTATGGAGTTGTAGCCATACATCAATTATAAATAATGCTGAATCTATATCGTCCAATAATAATAAC
>JAUWFQ010000108.1 GCA_030606865.1 bacterium | reverse complement strand
TTGCTGTTAGCCGGTACCTTAAGTATGCAAGGAATAATCCAAAGTCAAGCAGGAACCATTTGGGGATTTTTACCAAACTGGAATATATTCAATAACCCATTTTCATTTTTGGCATTCTTTATTTATTTCATCGCCGGAGTTGCCGAAACAAACAGAACCCCGTTTGATATTCCGGAGGCGGAATCGGAACTTGTTGCGGGATTTCATACAGAATATTCCGGTATGCGATGGGCATTCTTTTTTCTAAGTGAATATGGAAATATGTTGGTGGTTTGCGGCATAACTGTTGTTGCATTTTTAGGTGGCTGGCAGAGTCCGATAGCAGGGGTTATGGAAGGAGCATGGTGGGGGTTCTTTTGGTTTTTAACCAAGTTGACAGCTACTATATTTATTATGATTTGGTTTCGCTGGACATTCCCAAGATTAAGAGTTGATCAGTTAATGAGTGTAGCATGGAAAGTATTATTACCAATTGCGTTGTTTAATTTATTTGGCGTAGCAATTTGGACACTTGTGATTGGATAAGTATGAAAAAATACTTTCAAAACATATGGCAAGCTGTAAAAACACTCCTGATTGGATTGGGCATTACGCTAAAGCATATGTTTAAGATCCGAAAAGGTAATGTGACTTTACAGTATCCGGAAGAAAAATGGCCGAGACCTGATCGAAATATAGGTTTTGATCCGAAAATATATAATGTTATTAGATCAAAACTCCATGTTGATATTGATGATTGTATTGGGTGTCGAAAATGTGAAAGAGCATGTCCGGTAGATTGTATTAAAATAGATACAATCAAAGTTCCTAAAGAAACAGATTTGGGATTAACATCATACGGCACGACAAAACGGTTATTAGTTTCTCGTTTTGATATTGATATGACTGAATGTATGTTTTGTAATCTTTGTGTATATCCCTGTCCTGAAGATTGTATATTTATGACTGGTGGACCAAACTCTGAAAAACAACCGCTTGATTACGAATATTCACAATATGATCGAAGCAAACTGATATTCACATTTTCTAATGTTACTAAAAAAGATATTAAGAGGATTACAACACCGCCACCGGTGCCGCAGGAGATATTAAAAAATGATTAATATTGTATTCTGGTTCTTTGTTATTTTAACAATAGTTGCTGCTCTAATGGTAGTTCTTTCTAAAAATTTAGTATATGCAGCAATAGCATTATTGGTCACATTACTTGGCGTGGCAGCAATGTACGTATTTTTATGGGCTGATTTTATGGCCGGTACACAAGTCATGATCTACATTGGGGGTATCCTAATTTTATTATTATTCGGTATAATGCTTACTCATAAAATCACTTCGGTTAGGATTTCCCATACCAATGTACAAAGAGGTTTTGGAGCGCTAATAGTCATCGCAATTTTTGCGGGATTAGCTTGGATGGTCAATATCACCCCCTGGCTACAAATTCATAGTCAAGAACCACAGCAAACTGTACACGATATCGGTATACTTTTAATGACAGATTACCTATTACCATTTGAGGTTGCTTCTGTATTATTACTGGGTGCCTTAATCGGTGCTGCCGTATTAGCAAGGAAAGAGAGTTAATGGATACCCTGCAAGTATATTTAATTTTAGCGGCAATTCTCTTTTCATTGGGGATGTTTGCTGTAATTACACGACGTAACGCAATTGCAGTTTTAATGGGAATTGAATTGATTTTAAATGCCGCTAATCTCAATTTCATTGCTTTTGCACGCTTTGGAGGCATGAATATTGGTGGTCATATATTTGCATTATTTGTCATTGTGTTAGCAGCAGCGGAAGTAGCAGTTGCTTTAGCGATAATAATTAATCTATATCAAAATTTTAATTCCATAAATGTGGATGAAGCGCAGCAATTGAAACAATGAACATTTTTCTACAATATACACTATTAATTTACTTTTTACCGCTAATTGCTTTTGGTGTTCAGATTTTTATTGGAAGACGTTTACCGCGCCAAGGCGATTGGGTATCAATTGGCGCTGTACTTGCTACGTTAGTTCTTTCAATAGCGTTGTTTGCCGGAATGTTATTGGATTACAATCCGAATTTCAAACAGAATTTCTCATTTACTTGGCTTGAAACTGCTAATTTTAAAATTTCAATGGGATTTTTAGTCGATAACATCACTATAATTATGCTCTTAGTAGTAGCAATTATTTCATCTGCAAGTCATATCTTTTCATTAAAATATATGGAGGGTGATCCGCGCTACTCTCGTTATTATGCATATCTATCTCTATTTACATTCAGTATGAACGGAATAGTTTTAGCAAACGGCTTTATGCTATTATATATGAATTGGGAGTTGGTTGGACTTAGTTCATATTTACTAATAGGATTTTGGTTTGAAAAAGATTCGGCTGCCAATGCAGGGAAGAAGGCATTTCTAACTAACCGTGTTGGAGATATTGGATTTTTCATTGGAATAATGTTGTTATTTACCGCAATCGGTTCATTTTCATACGGTGATATTTTTGCCGGAGTCGCAGCAGGAAAAATTACCGGTACATTACTTACATTAGCCGGTATGGGCTTATTTTTAGGAGCTGTTGGGAAATCAGCTCAGTTCCCGTTACATATTTGGCTACCGGATGCTATGGAAGGTCCGACTCCCGTATCGGCATTGATACATGCTGCAACAATGGTTGCCGCCGGTGTTTTTATGATGGTAAGAGTTTTTCCAATCTTAAGTCCCGATGCCTTAATAGTAATAGCCTATATCGGTGGGTTTACAGCATTCTTTGCTGCAACAATAGCGATTACGCGCACGGATATAAAACAAGTGCTAGCATATTCCACAGTAAGCCAGTTAGGGTATATGATTTTGGCGATTGGAACCGGCGCTTATACAGCGGCATTTTTCCATCTCGTAATCCATGCAATGTTTAAAGCCAATCTGTTTTATGGTGCCGGTAGTGTGATACATGGTATGCATCATGCTTTGCATGAATTAGATGATCACAAAACTGATGCACAAGATATGCGGAATATGGGTGGCATAAAATCCAAAATGCCTGTTACATATTGGGCAATGATTATCAGTTCATTAGCAATTTCGGGCGTGCCACTTTTTTCAGGTTTTCTCTCAAAAGATGCTATATTAGCTGGAACTCTGGCATTAGTAAATCGAACCGGTGCGCATTATATATTGTTATTCTTTGGTTTTGGAGCAGCATTAATAACAGCTTTCTATATGTTCCGTATGATTTTCTTAACTTTTCATAATGAACCAAAGAAGCCCAAAATATTTGATTTAATAAAAGAATCACCAACTGCGATGTTAATTCCGCTTGTAGTTTTAAGTGTCTTAAGTATTTTTATATTTTATACCTTACCGAATTTTAACCCGCTATCTGATCAAGGATGGTTTACGCACTTGGTTGAACAACACGAATCATTGGTTCCGGGGCATATTAATCCATCGGTTCACGAAATTGAAGAGAGCCTGCACCATAGTCATTTCCCCGCTATGATCACATCGCTAATTGTAGCGGGCTTAGGATTATTATTAGCTTGGTTGATGTATTTTAAAAAGTTTATTTCTGCCGAAGTTTGGGCAAGACGATTGAAACCGCTTTACAATTTATCTTTCAATAGATATTATATTGATGAATTATATGATAAAATAATTTACCAGCCATTTTTGAAATTAGCGGATTGGGTGGCGTATTTAGATTGGGATGTTTACGACAAATATTTTATTAATGGAATCGGAAGAGTTACCGAATGGGTTGCGAAGATTGTAGGAATTGCCGATTATGAAGGACTTGATCAAGAGATAGTAGATGGATTTGGAAGATCCACTCAAAGGTTAGGTAATTCATTGAAAAAATTACAAACTGGAAAAATTCAAAATTATGTGCTATATGCAGCCTTTGCTATAGTCATCTTATTAATAATACAAATGTTATGATAAGATATAAGATAAAGATTTATAAGGAATTATTATGGATTTAAATATTTTAAGTCTACTTGTTTGGCTACCGATAATCGGCATGCTTGCTATTGCCTTTGTTCCCAGAGATAAGGTAGATGTAATAAAAATTATAGCTGCCGCTGCAACAGGATTGCAATTATTCCTTGCAATTCTTTTGTGGATGCAGTTTGATAAAACCACTGGTGGTTTTCAATTTATGGAAAGGTACAACTGGATTCCATCGTTCAATATTTTTTATACATTAGGGGTGGATGGTTTAAGTTTACCAATGGTTGTGCTTACTCCTCTATTATCATTTTTAGCGATTTTTGTAAGTTGGAACACCAAGCGTGCAGTCAAAGGATTCTTCGCTTTATTCTTACTTTTAGATACAGGGATGATGGGAGTTTTCCTTGCCTTGGACTTTTTCCTATTTTACGTATTTTGGGAAGTAATGTTACTGCCGATGTATTTCTTAATCGGTATGTGGGGTGGACCACAACGTGTTTATGCTGCAATTAAATTCTTCTTATTTACATTATTTGGTTCAGTTTTAATGCTGATCGCAATTTTAGCACTTTATTTTACTTGCGGACAAACCTTTGATATGATCACGCTAATGCATACCGCTCCCGATGCTTTGAACGGGGTTTTGTGGTGGGGCATGAGTGCTATAAAGGTTATTTGGGTTTTATTATTTGTCGGCTTTGCGATAAAGGTTCCTGTATTTCCATTTCATACATGGTTGCCGCTTGCTCATGTAGAAGCACCAACAGCGATTTCCGTTATACTTGCCGGTGTATTATTGAAAATGGGTCTCTATGGAATGCTACGGGTTAATTATGGTATGCTGCCTGAAGCGGTTTGGTGGTTCGCCGGAGCTTTAGCGGTGTTAGGCGTGATCAATGTTATTTGGGGAGGGTTAGCGGCTTTAGCTCAGAAAGATTTGAAGAAAATGGTTGCGTATTCGAGTATTAATCACTTGGGATATGCATTAATTGGAATGGCTGCCGTAGTTGCAGCCGGTGCTGCGAACGGTAATAATTACGCCGCAGCCGAAGCTGGAATGAGTGGCGCTGTGTTCCAGATGTTTAATCACGGTACAATATCAGCTATGCTGTTTATTATTGCCGGTGTTGTATATGATCGTGCACACCATCGAGAAATAGCCGGGTTTGGTGGCTTGGCCAAACAAATGCCAATTTATGCCGGAGTAACTGCAGTTGCATTTTTTGCGGGTCTTGGATTGCCATCCTTGTCAAGTTTTATAAGTGAATTTATGTGCTTTGTAGGAGCATTTCCGGTCTTCCGTACAATAGTAATAATTAGTACTTTAGGTATTTTGATTAATGCTGCTTATTTCCTGCGTGCTTATCAAAAAATATTCTTCGGGGAATTAAATAAAAAATATAGTGATATGCCGGAGATCAACGGAAGGGAGTTATTTACACTTATTCCTTTAGCAATTATTACCTTTATATTTGGTGTGTATCCGGCTCCATTCTTAAATGTTATCAAAGAGACAGTTTCAGGTATCATTGAACATGTGGTTACTCTTGGTGGCGCAACAGGAATCTTCTAGTATTGGGAGCCTAATGAGTAATCTGCAAAGTATAAAACTTTTTATTCCTGAACTGATAGTTGTAGCTACGGTTTTAATCGGAATAATAGCCGATTTTTTTTATTCGAAGAAAAAATCGTACTTAACCGGTAATTGGATTTTAGGCGGTTTAATAATATCGCTATTAGCGATATTATTACATAATCCACAAAATGTAACTACGTTATTTACTGACATGGTTGCACTTGATCCATTTGCTATATATTTCAAATTGATTATTTTGGTTGCAACAATTTTTGTTGTACTAATCAGTAGATATAATAAGGAATTCACAGATTACCGTGTTGGTGAGTATTATGTATTACTTGTGATTATGGTCTTTGGTATGTTTTTAATGGTGTCGTCCGTTGATCTTATAATGATCTATTTGGCAATTGAAACTGTTTCAATTATGTCGTTTATATTAGCGGGATATTTAAAGTCTGAACGGCGTTCAAACGAGTCTGCTTTGAAATATGTGATTTATGGTGCATTTTCATCAGGATTGATGTTATTTGGATTGAGTATTTTATTTGGATTAACCGGTACCACCAAGATATGTTTAGTTGGAAGTAATCTAATGGCATTAGGTGGTAGTGCCAACTTTGCTTTGACGATTTCATTTGTACTTATATTGGCTGGATTTGCATATAAAATTTCTGTAGTGCCGTTCCATTTTTGGACTCCTGATGTATATGAAGGTGCGCCAACGACAATTACCGCATTTCTATCGGTTGCACCGAAAGCCGCCGGATTTGCAGTAGTAATCCGATTTTTTCATATTGTATTCGGCGATTCCGGAGCATTACAAGCCGGAAGTTGGTTAACGCAAACTGAATTACCATGGGCTCAAATCCTTGCCCTGTTGGCAGTAATTACTATGACTCTTGGAAACGTTGTTGCAATTCAACAATTATCTGAGCTGGACTCAGGCAGGTTCATGTCTGCCATGGTACTTGCTAGATCACATATGGAGAATGCTGGACTAGCTGCTTTCATAGAACAGGTACT
>JAUWFQ010000178.1 GCA_030606865.1 bacterium | reverse complement strand
CGAGCATGAGGCTTTTAGAAATGCGGCAGACTTGAGTTTAAATCAACAATTTAAATTTTGGACTAACGAACTGATTTTGCGTGATACAGCATTCGATACATTAAAAGTTTTATCAATTATAATTATAATAATATTTGTATTAAAAAATTTATTCCTTTATATAAAAAATATACTTTTAACACACGTTCAATATAACTTTATCACCGAGCTAAGGAATAATTTGTATAAAAAATATCTGTCGCTATCATTGTCATTTTTCAATAAACAAAAATCTGGTGAGCTAACTTCCATCATTATTACCGATGTCAGCAATATGCGCCGTGCCTTCACAATAGGTTTTCAGCGTGCATTTGTAGAACCGCTTAACATCATAGCATTTCTAATTCTGTTATTTATTATTAATGTGCAGTTGGCGTTAATTGCGATACTCATAGTTCCAATTACAGGAATTGCTATCACCGCCATAGGGCGAAGTGTTAGGCGTAAGTCACGTCGTATAGCGGCAAAAATTGCTAATATTACTAATATAATTACTGAAACTCTAAATTCGGTGCGAGTGGTAAAAGCGTTTACTGCTGAAGAATATGAAACTCGACGATTCCAAGGTGAAACAGCAAAGTTTTTCAGATTAATTTTACGGCGCGCACGATTGCGTCTCGCAGCAGCACCACTGACGGAAATAATCGGGGTTTTTGTTGCTGTGGTGTTAATAATAATTGGTGGTAGGAAAGTACTTGTAGAACAATCAATGACATCGGAAGATTTCTTACGATTCATTTTAGTCCTTTTCAGTGCATTGGCGCCAATTAGATTATTGAGTAATGTGAATATGGAAATTCAATCAGGCATGGCATCAGCCGAGCGTGTATTTAGAACACTTGATTCTAAATCGGATATTTCCGACAGTCCGGATGCATACGATTTGGATTCATTTAAAAAAGCTATTGAGTTTAATAAAGTTAGTTTTACATATAATGATGACGAAAATACAGTATTGACAAATGTCTCATTTACAATAAAAAAAGGTGACGTAGTCGCTTTAGTTGGCGAAAGTGGTGCCGGTAAATCTACAATAGCTGACCTCGTTCCACGATTTTATGATGTTACCGATGGTGCAGTATTAATTAATGGACATGATTTACGAGATGTGTCAATAAAATCATTACGTACACTTATGGGCATTGTAACCCAAGAAACGATATTATTTAACGATACAATACATGCCAATATTGCGTATGGATTACCTGATGTAAATGATGATGAAGTAGTTTCTGCAGCTAAAACTGCCAACGCACTCGATTTCATTTTAGAACAACCTAATGGTTTTAAAACCATAATCGGTGATAAAGGCGTACGGTTATCAGGTGGTCAGAGACAGCGATTAGCAATAGCTCGTGCGGTATTGAGCAACCCGCCAATTTTAATTTTAGATGAAGCAACATCTTCGTTAGATACACACTCAGAAAAACTCGTGCAAGAAGCGTTAGAACGGTTGATGAGTGATAGAACAGTACTAGTAATTGCTCATCGTCTGTCAACTATTCAAAAAGCAGATAAAATAATTGTTTTAGAAAAAGGACGAATTGCTGAGTCCGGAACCCATAAAGAGCTTTTAGACAAAAGTGGGTTGTATAAAAGTTTGTATGAGTATCAATTCAATAAACCGGAACAAAGTTAATACATGCAGTTAAGCATTCATCAAAAATTAAAAACGAAATTATTTAAGGACATTATTAAATTACTTAATAAAGAAAAAGTGCCATTTTGGTTAGATTTTGACACGCTGTTAGGTGTCTGGAGTACAAAAAAAGGACAGGATCTAAGTCGCGAGAAAGATATTTTTATTTCTATTGATCAAAAATATCTAAAAATATTACGGAATGCATTAAAAAATATTGGTTTTTTGTATCGTGTTCACTCATTTACAAATAGATCCGGCAGAAAGTGGATTTCAGGAGAAGTAATTATATTAGGAATATTTAATAGTTGGAAGCAGACAGCCTATTCCTTTAAGGTCGTTATTTCAATTAAGTATAGGCAAAATAACGAATTCCGATGGATTGATATTAGAAATTGCAAGCACATAACAGCTAAATATTATAATAAATTAGATAAAATCGAATTTGGAGGATATATATATAATATTCCGTCTGAAACAGCTGAATATTTGAATTACATATATGGTAATTGGGAGTCTATTCCTGAAAGTTGGATGCACCAAATTGATGATGGCACATTAGCATCTGATGATTTAATACAATCAGTTCCTATACAGGGAATAGAAAGAAAGCTAATCAAAGAAAATATCAAATTACAAGAGAGTAATAACCATTCTCGAATGAAGAATATGTTACTCTTTACTATTGATCAACTCCAAAAAAATAATATTCCGTTCTGGCTTGAAGCCGGTACTTTGCTCGGAATTTATCGTGATGGTGATTTGATAGCTTGGGATTACGATGCTGATATAAGTATTCCTGCTGAATATTCTGATAAAGTGGCAGCATTAAGATATAAATTTTTTCCACGTTATATTATTAAAAAGAGACCAATTTATAGTCGTTGGATTCCGGGGGACACACGAGTTGTTAAGGTAAAAACAGCTTGGGAAAAACTACAGCAGATAAATTTTCATATTGATTTATTTTGTGTATACAGGGTCAATGACAAATATCGCTGGGTAGATAGCGGTGTTCTAAAACAGGTAGACGCAAAGTTTTTTGATAATCAGGAATATATTAAATGGGAAGGACGTAAAATACCGGTTCCCGCGTATACTGATGAATATCTTAGTTTACGTTATGGAAATTGGCGAATACCGAGTAAAAGCTATATTGCCGGACTTCACGATGGTGCAATCGTAGAGCGTGGATTTTAATATTTTATTCTTAACTTTCAACTTGTTTAAGTATGGTTAACAATAAATTAAACTCTTAGACAAG
>JAUWFQ010000185.1 GCA_030606865.1 bacterium | reverse complement strand
AATCGAGTTTGATAAATTTAAAGAATGGACAAAATCAAGTTCGGAATGGAAAAGAAGAGCTGTACCTGTAACGCTTGTTGAATTGATAAAGAAAGATTTGAAACCTAAAACCGCATTTTCTTTGATAGAACCGTTAATGTTAGATGATTCAGAATATGTCCAAAAAGGAATTGGTACACTATTACGCGGATTATGGAAAAATTATCCAGTTGAAATTGAAAAATTTCTTTTAAAATGGAAAGACCAATGTGGTAGATTGATTGTACAGTATACAACTGAGAAAATGGATAAAGAATATCGAAAGAAATTTAGAAAAACAAAAAAATGAAAAACAATAATCTATTTTTAGCTGAAAGGGCAATAACATTGAAGATTTAAGATTGAAAATTGATAAGTTTAAAAAGTGAAATAAAGCAAGAGTAAGATAAATGAAAAAATTATATTCAGTGATATTTCTATCCCTTTTAATAGTTACTGCTTATTCAAAAGAAGACAAAAAGGATTATTCTGAGGCATTTAAACTTGTGGAAGTATGGTTAGAAGCTCAAAAAGATTATGAGCAGCTGCCCGGCATAACTGCTATTGTAGTTGAGGATCAGGAAGTGCTTTGGTCGGGTGCTTTTGGTTTAGCCAATACTGAAAAGAGTATAAAGACAAAATCGTCCACAATTTGCAGTATTTGCTCAATATCCAAGCTGTTTACTTCAGTTGCAATTATGAAATTATATGACGAAGGTAAACTTCGATTAGATGACCGCATAAGCGATTTACTGCCTCAGTACGATCTCGAGCAAAAATATCCTGAAAGCGGACCAATTACCATTAGGAGTTTATTAACGCATTCCTCCGGATTGCCACGTGAAGCAGATTATTATTATTGGAATGGTCCCGATTTTCCTTTTCCAACTAAAAAACAAATCGATGATAAATTAAGCGAACAGGAGACTCTGTATCCGGCTTCCACTTATTTTCAGTATAGTAATCTTGCAATGACATTACTTGGGGAAATTGTTGAGGCCGTTTCCGGTCAATCATATAATGAATATGTTCAACAAAATATCCTGAATCCACTCGGTCTTGCAGATACACGAACTGAATTACCTGAAGAACTGTATGGAAAAGAATTAGCAATTGGTTACAGCACCTTAAAAAGAGACGGTACAAGAGAGAATGTAAATTTATTTCAGGCAAATGGAATTACACCTGCAGCCGGATTCTCATCAAATGTGCAGGATCTAGGAAAATTTGCCTCGTGGCAGCTGCGCTTAAGAGATACTACTGAAACTGAAATACTTAAGCCATCTACCATTAAATATATGCAGCAAGTACATTGGACTAATCCTGATTGGGAAACAACTTGGGGGCTCGGTTTTGCAGTTTGGAAAGGAGATGACGGCAATACATGGGCAGGACACGGTGGTAACTGCCCCGGATATCGTTCAACATTACAAATTGACCTCAAGAATAAAAGAGTTTTTTCTGTTATGATCAATGCTAATGGTACAAGTCCCGGGAAATATGTCAAAGGTATAAATGCAATACTTAATAAGGTCGAGAATTCTGAAGAGGAAGAAGATTCTACAGCCAAGATAAATCTTGAAGAATACGTTGGTTATTATAATTCGATGCCTTGGTGGGGTGAAATATACTTATCAACTTGGGATGATAAATTAGTCTCAATTGATTTGCCTGCAGAGAAACCGGTAAAATCCATGACCTTCTATAAACATATCGAGAGCGATACTTTCCGCAGAGTAAGAGACGATGATGAATTAGGTGAGACACTAATATTTGAAAGAGATAAAAACGGTAAAATCACTAAATTCATAAATCATGGATACTATTCAGAAAAAATAATTCGGTAAGCGAATGAGAACTAACAATAATCTATTTTTGGTATTTGGGAGGGAAGGGCAATTAAATAATTGAGGAATTAAAGAATTAAATAATGAATGTTCATCTACTCCGTCGGTTGGCGGATACGAGGGATAAAAATTAATGAATGAAGGAATTTAATTGGACATATATGGTGAGAAGAAAAAGAGAGGATTAATAATTAACCACGAAGATTCACGAAGAAAAACAGGGAAATAACTAAAGTGAAAAACAAAAGTAATAATAAAAGTCTTGCAATAATGTGGTTTATTCTTGGCTGTGTTTTTGTTGTATTTAGTCTGATAGACAATGGAGCTACATTAGGAAAATCATTAACCTCACTAACTTCATTCTTACTGTTCATTACTGCTTGGATTTATTGGAGAAATTATAAGAAGAAATAAAATTAACCACGCCCATCTACGTCCCGGTCCATCGGGACTACGATAGGTAAAAAGTGCGCGGATATAATTATGAATATATATTCGCAATAAACGCAATGGGTATATTTGAACTTTAACAATATATTTCACAGAAATTAAAAAGGTAGATATATGAAATTATTTAAACCATTAATATTAACAGACTCAATAGAAATAAAAACAACACCTGAAAAAATATGGGA
>JAUWFQ010000017.1 GCA_030606865.1 bacterium | reverse complement strand
ATTGAATTTAAAGACTGTTCTAAACTATTGAAATACATTACAATATGTCCAATTAATGGAAGAGCAGATTCTAGATATTTTTCCTTTTCTTCATCGTTCTCAATATCGTGGTACAAATGTTGTTCGAATTGTTTCTTTTTTGATTTAATCATATGTATGAATCTTTATTTCTCTGATACAATATTTTTATGAATTCCATTTTCAATCCCTAAACTCCGGTGTTTTTCTATGCTTAGTTGCGATAGTATAGCTATGCTATTTATAAAAATTACAAAATTATACAATAATTTGAACAATAACATTTCCTTTTGAAAATTCCGCAATTTCATAGGACCTAAAATAATAACATAAAACTGAGATAAAATTTGGCATATATTTATGTTAGCGTAGCTAATATTATTTATAAATTAGAACCGATTAATAAGAGGTGAATAGATGTTGGCGTATATTGCAGGTCCCTTGTTCAATGAAAAGGAGCGGGAATTTTTAGAGGATATTAATGGTGTATGCAAAGCAATTGGAATAAGTACTTATTTACCTTCTCAAGACGGCGGATTACTAAGCGAAGATAACGATGATAAAGTATTCCAAACAGATATTAAAGCGCTTAACAAGGCAGATGTAGTAGTAGCAAGTTTAAACGGGGTCGATGTTGACTCCGGTACTGCTTTTGAACTGGGATATGCTTTTGCGAAAGGGAAAAAGTTATTTGGACTTCATACCGACTTTAGAACTTTTTCACTGACTTCCGAGGTAAATCTAATGATGTTGAAATCGTGCGTAATGTGTCATTCATTACAAGAATTAGATACTGCTTTAAGAAAATATTATAAGTCTACAGAGATGTAATAATATCCAATATTTTTTCCATAACATTTAAAACTATGTCATACCCGCGCAGGCGGGTATCCATTTATATTATGGATTCCGCATCAAGTGCGGAATGACAGCACTGAGTAAATATTTTTAACGATAACAATTCTCCTTGAAAAATCCGCTATTTCATAGGAATTTTAAGGTTAGATATGTCCAATAAATTATATAAAGAAATACCTTCAGTTCAGGAAATCTTACAAGAACTTGGTAATGATCTTCCGGTTCATCAAAATTATATTGTAAAAAAGATACGTAGCGAAATTGCAAAATACCGCAATTTGGCAAAGGATAATAAACAGAAATCGTTACGTAAGGAAATTCGGGAGGAGATTGTCAACTCCGTTAAATTGCTGACAAATAGCAGTTTACGGAATGTAATCAATGGCACCGGCATTGTTTTGCACACCAATTTTGGCAGGGCACCGATTGGTAAAAAGGTTCTACAAAATGTTACTAAAAAACTTACCGGTTATGTAAATCTTGAAGTTGATCTGCAAACCGGAAAACGCGGTGACAGACTTAATCATTTAAGCGATCTGTTGGCTGCCATAACCAACACCGATGGTGGAATAATCGTCAACAATAATGCGGCGGCGGTTTTGCTTGCCCTAAATACGCTTGCCGAAGACAAGGAAGTTATTGTTTCGCGCGGGCAAGAAGTTGAAATCGGTGGTTCATTCCGCATTCCCGATATTGTTGAAAAAAGCAATTGCAAATTGGTGGAAGTGGGCACAACCAACCGCACGCACCTCAAAGATTATGAAAAGGTGATCAACAAAAACACGGCGCTATTGTTGTGGGTTCACACCAGTAATTACGTAGTAAAAGGGTTTACTAAGTCGGTATCATTAAAGGAGTTAGCGGAGCTTGGCAAACGCAAACGAATTCCGGTTCTCGCCGATTTGGGCAGTGGCGCTTTAATCAATTTAAGCGATCATGGCCTGCCGGAGGAAATCACAGTTCAGGAGATCGTTAAATCCGGTGTTTCTGTTATAACTTTTTCCGGTGATAAGCTTCTCGGCGGACCGCAATCCGGTGTGATTGTTGGCAAGAATTCAGCGCTTAAGAAGATCAAATCCAATCCGCTTTACCGTGCTCTGCGATGCGATAAATTCATAATAGCGTTGATGGAAGAAACATTGCGTACATATAAATCCGATAGTGTTTCCAAAGATAATTTATCGAACACGCTGTTGCAAACATCTCAAAAAACACTTCGAAACAGAGCCGAAAAATTATTTTCAGAGATCAAACTATCTGTAAAAAAACGATGGAAAATTAAGATAATTGATTCCACAGTTGAAGCTGGAAGCGGTTCTTTACCGGAAGAGAAAATTGAAAGCATTGCTTTACAATTTAGCAGTCAGGGGTCAGGGGTCAGGGGTCAGGTTGAGGAACTTGCGAAAAAGTTTCGAACTAGGACGAATCCTGTTGTAGGCTACATCCATAAAGATATGTATTATGTTGATTTAAAAGCAATTTTACCTGAACAATATCCTGAGTTAATCAAAACAATCAATGAGGTATAAATGTCGCAAGTTGTAATCGGTACAGCAGGACATATTGATCATGGCAAAACAGCACTCGTAAAAGCGTTAACCGGTACCAATACTGACCGGCTTGCCGAAGAACAAGCGCGCGGAATGACGATTGATCTTGGATTTGCCTTCCTCACTGATGAAATCACGATTATTGACGTTCCGGGACATGAAAAATTTATTCGGAATATGGTTTCTGGTGTTTCTACAATTCAAATTGGATTATTTGTAATCGCTGCCGACGATGGTGTAATGCCGCAAACCGTTGAGCATCTGCAGATATTATCATTGCTGAAAATTCCACAAGGAGTAATTGCCTTAACCAAATCTGACCTAGTTGATGAAGAGTGGGCGGACTTAGTAGAAGACGATATACGTAATTTATGCCAAGGAACTTTTTTAGAAAATGCGCCGATTGTCCGAACATCAACTGCAAATGGTGGCGGAATTGAAGAGTTAAGGACAATTTTATTGGAACAAGCGGAAAAAGTTCAAGATAAAATTGACAGAGGTTTTTTCCGTTTACAAGTTGACCGCAGTTTTATAAAAACAGGATTTGGAACAGTTGTAACTGGTACGGTTATTTCCGGTGAATTGAAGAAAGGTGACGAAATTCAAATATTACCGGCGGAAAAAATCGGTCGCGTGCGTGGATTGCAAAGCCATGGTAAGTATGTTGATATCGTAAAATTAGGTGATCGCGCCGCTGTAAATATTACCGGTTTGGATAAAAAAGACTTATGGCGTGGCGCGGAATTAATCAGTACCAATTGGTTAAAACCGAGTTCACAGATAATTGCCAATATATCCATGATTCCCAAAACCAAATGGATAATAAAATCAAAACAACGTGTGCGAGTCCACGTTGGGACGCAAGAGATACTGGCGAGGGTTGTTCTGTTAAAATCACCACTAAAAGCGGGTGAATCCGGCAATGCACTGATACAATTTGAAGCTCCGGCAGTTGTTGCTATGGATGACAGATTTGTGATCCGTTCTTATTCTCCCATGGATACAATTGGAGGTGGAATTGTACTTGATACAAATCCGAAAGGTACCGTTAAATCTCAAAAATTATGGGCTAAGGAATTACCAGTTGAACCGGATGAGAGATATTTGCAGTTCATCAATAGAGAAATAAATAATCCGCATACATTGATTGATTGGTGCAAGATATTCCATGTTTCAAATCAAACTTTAAAGTCAGTTATTACAAAGAATAAATTGCGTACAGCCAAAAGCAAACCATTTATTTATTCTGGTAAAAGTTTGAACAAATGTAAATCAATTATAATTAGTTTTATTAAGGATTTCCATAAAGACCAACCTTATCAAAAATCCATGAAAGGGGAGGAATTAAAGGGCAAGTCACACTTTAATAGTAATTGGTTTGAATTTGTTTTATCCGAATTAATTTCAAAAGGCGAAGTAAAACAAATTCAAGCCGGTTACGCGCTTGCAAATTATGGCATTGAATTATCTGCCAAGGATCAAAAGAATACCGACATTATCGAAAAAATAATTGATAGTTTTAATTATGAACCAGTGACAATAAATTTGCTAGTTGAGGAAAGTAAATTACCAAATAAGAAAGTGTTGGAATTATTGCACGTATTAAAAGGGCAAGAAAAAGTCACTAATATCGCAGAAGAATTGTGGTCAAACCGATTGAAAATTGATGAAATTGCAGGAAAGTTGAAGCAGTATTTCGCTAAAAGCGATAGACTTTCCGTTGTGCAATTCAAAGATATAACCGGCTTAACGCGCAAATCGGCGATTCCGTTATTAGAGTACTTTGATCGTCAAAAAATAACAATTCGAGATGGTAATAATCGGTTGAAAGGTGAGGTGCTATGAGCGAAAAATACTCCACACCCTTAATGCGCCAATATAATGAGATAAAATTACAATATGAAGATGCCATCGTACTTTTCCGCATGGGCGATTTTTACGAAACTTTTAATGAAGATGCTAAAAAAACCGCTAAAATTTTAGGAATTGTTTTAACTAAACGCTCCAGCGGTTCCGCTGCTGAAGTTCCTCTCGCCGGTTTTCCTTATCATGCTTTGGATAATTATTTACCAAAACTTGTGAAAGCCGGGTATCGTGTTGCGATTTGTGAACAAGTGGAAGATCCCAAACTTGCTAAAGGAATCGTAAAACGCGAAGTGATCGAAGTCGTTACACCGGGAACCCTGTTATCTGATCAAGCTCTGAGCCAAAAATCCAATCAGTATTTAGCGAGTATATATTTCCATCGTGATCAAGCGGGATATGCGTTTTTAGATCAATCTACGGGAGAATTGTTTATCGGAGAATGTGTATTGGATGAGCTCCCTGAAGCACTAAGAAAATTCGCACCAAGCGAAGTGTTAATTGGAGAAAGCATAACCTATACAACAACAAAATGGTATCGAGATTTAAAACCGTTTATCACTCAAGTTGAAGATTGGATTTTTAATTTCGATCAAAGCTATCGTACGCTGAACGATCATTTTCATACTTCCACACTTAAAGGGTTTGGTTGTGACAATTTTGAAAACGGTATTACTGCGGCAGGGGTTATTTTTTATCATCTCAAGAATAATTTAAATATTAAACTCGATCATATTTCCAAAATACAACCAATAATTGCTGATGGATACATGGGAATCGACAGCTTTACGATGCGGAATTTGGAAGTATTCAAATCGTTGGCAACTCAGGGTACACACGGTACGCTAATTGATATTATCGATGAAACGGTAACTGCCGGTGGCGGGAGACTTCTTAGACAATGGTTAAATCGTCCATTAACCGATGATAAGAAAATAAATATTCGACTAAAAAGTGTTGCCGGATTTGTAAATAATAAACAAGCCCTAAGTGTTATTATTGATATTCTTAAATCAGCTAGTGATATTGAACGAATCATTGGAAAGGTAAATAGGAGTAAAGCTACTCCGAAAGAAATCTTGGCTTTGGGATACAGTTTAAATCTAATTCCTGAATTAACTAAGCAATTAAATAAAACAAGAAATACCGCATTAAAAAAAATAAGTAGCGGTTTTACCGATACAAAATATATCGTTCAAAAGATTGCCAATACTCTTGATAAAAATGCACCTCGCCAAATTAAACAGGGCAATGTAATTGCCATTGGAATTGATAAAATATTAGATGAATTGCGTGATTTAGCCCAGGGTGGGAAAAAATGGATTACAGAATATCAAAAAACGGAACGGAAAAAAACTGGCATTTCATCCCTAAAAGTAGGATTTAATCGAGTATTTGGATATTATATAGAAGTTACCAAAACTCACCAAGAACGTGTTCCCGAATCTTATATTCGCAGACAAACCTTAGTTGGTTCGGAGAGATATATAACTCCCGAGCTTAAAGAATACGAAGAAAAAATTCTTTCCGCTGAATCTGAAATTGAAGAAATAGAGCAAAGAATTTTTGATACATTATGTGATAAAATTCTGACGAATGTTCAAAACATACAAACAAATGCATATATATTTAATTTAATTGATGTTCTCTCAAACTTTGCTCAACTTTCTATTAAAAATTCATATTGTCAGCCAACATTAATTAAAGAACCTATTATAATTATTGAAGACGGTAGGCATCCTATAGTTGAAAAATTAATGCTGGCAACCGAAAGATTTGTACCGAATGATCTTAAAATAAACGCCAACAAGAACCAAATCCAATTAATTACGGGTCCCAATATGGCGGGGAAATCAACCTATTTGCGGCAAATCGGATTATTAGTGGTAATGGCACAAATCGGATCTTTTATACCGGCTAAGAGTGCAAAAATTGGAATTGTTGATAAATTATTCACACGTGTTGGCGCAAGCGATAATTTGGCAGGCGGTGAGAGCACATTTTTAGTGGAAATGAACGAAGCGGCAAATATTTTAAATAATTCTACAGAACAAAGTTTAATTTTATTAGACGAAATTGGACGTGGCACTGCAACTTATGATGGACTGTCATTAGCGTGGGCGATAGTCGAATACTTACATAATAATCCCAAAGTCGCCGCAAGGACACTTTTTGCAACACATTTTCATGAACTTACCGACTTGGAAAAAACATTAGAAAGATTGGAAAACAGACACACAGCAGTTGAGGAATTTGGTAATAGAATTGTTTTTCTAAGGAAAGTGGTTAGCGGTACAGGCGATAAAAGTTACGGCATACATGTCGCCCAAATGGCGGGCTTACCGGGAAAAATTATATTTAGGGCAACGGAAATATTGAATCAATATTTATCCGATGATGATAAGAGAGAATTGCAAACGAAGCCGGTAGATACAAAAAGCCAAATATCCATTTTTGAACAACGGGAAAAAAGATTATCCGAAGCATTAGCAAAGCTTGATATAAACTTATTAACTCCATTGGAAGCGCTACAAAAAATTGATGAATTAAAGAAAAAATATGGGCTGTAAAAATGGAAGATTGTTGATGGGAAATTGGAAATGTTGGAGTGTAACCCCGACTCATCGGGGCAGAAAGCGGGGAAAAGGGTAAATGGTAGAACTGGAGTGTTGGAGTAATGGATTAATGGACAATAGTCAATTTTCAATAGTCAATTTAAAAGGTGGAATACCAAAATATTTCTTCACTTCCCTTTTATTATTCAACATCCTTTTTGCCCAATCCGGTTGGACCAAATATGGGTGGCAAATTTATCAGAATGCTGGAGATGCCCGCTCAATAGCGATGGGAAATACGGGGATTGCTGATGATCATGGAGTATCAGTTTTATGGAATCCTGCCATTAGCGGAAGCGAAAATTACAGGAATTTTACTTATGGACATCAATCGCGTTTTGCGGGAATAATCCAAAGTGACTTGATTTCATTTCCGTTTAATTTAAAAAACGATCGAACAGTTAATATTTTATTTTTACACGAATCAGTTACGAAAATACCAAATACACAAAGCCTCTTATTAGATTGGGGGTTGGACGGTGTACCTAACACCGGTGATATTGGTGAAAACAATGGTTATGTAGACGAAGGTGAGCGATTAAATAATGAGAACATTTCCTATTTTAATCAGCATCAAGCGGGAATTCAATTAAGTACACAATTTGTACTTTATGGTTTTGACTTTGGTATCGCTGTTAAGAGTTTATTCCATACGCTTGGAGATCACTTTGGAAGCGGAATCGGTTTAAATGTAGGTATGATGAAATCATTTTGGAATAATTCAAATATTGGCTTATCCATTCACAATTTAATTCCCGGTTTGATTGTTTGGGATAGTGGTTACACCGAACTATCTAAACCGTTGATTATTGGAGGCATTTCTCAGACAGTTAGTTTATCTAAAATACCAATAGAATTAATTATATTATCAGATGTCATTTTTAACGTATCTAATAAATCATTGAGTGATGATTTTCATGTTGGTTTTACCGGAGGCAATTGGAGAATTGGTGCTGAAATATCATATAATAAAAAAGTGAATATTCGATTTGGGCGTAGTCAATACGGATTTTATTCTACCGGACTTGGAATCTCATGGACTAATTTTGAATTAAACTATGCCTATCAATTGAATTCGCAATCTGTTGATTTGGGCACTAATCACGTACTGTCATTTACTATCAATCCTAAATGGTTTGTAAATAAATTCAAGCAACAAAAAGAGGAATTATGAAAAGATTATATAGAAATTTAAATGAAGCAAAAATTGGCGGTGTTTGCGCCGGTTTAGGTGATTATTTCAACATTGATCCTGTAATCATTCGATTGGCATTTTTGTTATTCATATTTGCTGGTGGCGGAATTGCATATTTAGTAGCATGGATTATTGTACCACAAAAAACAGACTAATATAATAAAATCTTAAATAAATATTGACCATATTCATTTAAAAATAATTTATATAAATCACATCTTATTTTAATTTCATAATTGATTGAAATTAAATAATATGCGTACCTTTATATTCTCTTTTTTAATAGGAAATTAATGATTAAAAGTTTAACCGGATTCGGAAATGTGGAGTTTAATGATGGATCCAACCAAATTAACATAATAATACGGACGGTAAATTCACGATTTTTAGATATAAAATTTCGTGGAATTGACTTAAATCCAAAGCTAGAAATGGAAATTCGGAAGGAAATCCAAAAATCATTGCTGCGCGGGAATATACAAATTCAGATTTATAATAGAAATGGTACAAAAAATATCAACGGAATAGTACTCAACCGTGAACGATACGAACAAATAGAAAGTTTAGTACATACAATACAAGAGGAATACGGAAAGCGCCTGGAATTAAGTGACCTTATTTCATTAAATGATTTAACGGTTGGGTCCGAATCAATTGAAGTAGCTGATTCTATTTTGTTTAAAGGTGTGACTGATGCATTAAAACAAGTAGACAGTATGCGGAAAGAAGAAGGTGCAGCAATCGGTACTGATATTAAAAATCGAATCAATTTAATACTAAAGACACTTAAGAAGATTGAAAAATTGTCCGGAGATTTTGTCCATGAGCAAAATCTCAAATATAGAGAAAAAATAAAATCCTTATTAAACGATATTAAGGTAGATGAAGATCGTTTGGCACAGGAAATTGCGATTAACGTTGATCGTTTTGATTTTACCGAAGAAATTGTACGCAGCATTAGTCATTGTGAACAATTGGCTTCATTTTTAAAAGTACATGAACCGGTTGGTAAAAAAATGAATTTTATATTACAGGAACTATCACGAGAAGTAAATACAATGGGTTCCAAGAGTCCTAGTAGCAAAGTTTCACAGATAGTAGTTGAATTAAAAAGTGAGATTGAGAAAATCCGCGAACAGGTACAAAATATTTTATGAATAATTTAATTGTAATATCAGCTCCATCCGGCGCGGGAAAATCGACTTTATGTCGTGCCTTACAAGAAAAATATCCCGAAATACTATTTTCAATTTCAAGTACTACTAGACCACAGCGTGACTATGAAAAAAATGAATATGATTACGATTTTATCACTGATAAAGAATTCAAAGAAAAGATACAAGCTAATAAATTTATTGAATTTGAAGAAGTTCATGGTTACTATTATGGTACTCCAAAAGCAAATATAGATGATGCTATTGCAAATAATAAATATTTGTTATTAGAAGTGGATGTAAAAGGTGCCTTAAAAATTAAAAAAGCATATCTGGAACAAGCTGTGACGGTTTTCATTACGTTACCGGATGTTAAAGATTTATTAAAGCGACTCCGCAAGCGTGGAACGGAGTCCGAAGAGCGAATAAAAAAACGTATGGAGAGAATTGTTATGGAGCTTGATTTCAAAAATGATTTTGATTACTGTATTATTAACAATGATTTTGATCGAGCTTTAAACGAATTAATTAAAATAATAGGAATAGAAAATTAGGAGATTAAATGGCATTAGTACCAATTTCAATTAGAGATTTGGAAGAAAAAACTGACGATGTTTTCGAAGCAGTAGTAGTAATGACTCGTAGATCAAAACAGATCATTCACCAACGTTTAGTTGAAAAAATGTTAAATGATGAGGGAATGGAAGAACTGTCTGTTCTAGATCCAATACCTGAAGAAAAAGATATTGAAGATTATATAGAAATGGAAAAACCGACTACTATTGCAATAAATGATTTTTTGTCGGGTCAAGTGAAATGGCACTATATTAATAAACTTGATCAATAAATAATTTACTAGTGGAAAAAAACGAAATGCTAGTTAGCTACTTGAAACAAACAAAAGAACTGTTTGGAGATGAGCTATATTTGAGTAAAACTAGTAATTCGCATGAAAAAAATAAAAATGCCAAATCCGATTTGGATAATTTTTGTAAAGAGATTTACGAATGTCAGAAATGTCCGCTTGGAGCTACACGTAATAAATTTGTATTCGGTGCGGGAGACCCACAAGCTAATTTAATGTTGGTAGGTGAGGCTCCCGGTGCAGAAGAAGATCGTCTTGGCGAACCATTTGTAGGAAGAGCCGGAAAATTACTAGATAAAATATTAAAAGCAATTAACAGGAGTCGTTCAAAAGACGTTTATATTTGCAATGTCCTGAAATGCAGACCGCCTAATAATCGTGACCCGCTTACTTCGGAAGTTGAGCGATGTGAACCGCATTTATTAAAGCAAATCGAGATAATGCGTCCTAAATTAATCGTAGCTTTAGGTCGTGTGGCAGGTAAAACATTGTTGAAAGTTGAACAACCACTCAAGGATATGCGTGGCAAATTGCACGATTATTTTGGTACCCCACTAATAGTTGTGTATCATCCGGCTGCACTACTCAGAAATCCCGGATTAAAGCCGGCTGCTTGGGAAGATTTTAAGTGGATAAGATCTATTTTAGATAATTAACCAAAAATGGCAAATAAGAAAGAAACAAGTATTTTAAATGTTCAACCTCAGTCGCTTGAGGGTGAACAAGCCGTATTGGGTTCCATGCTAACTAATAAAGAGGCAGTCGCAAAAGCGATGCAGTGGCTCAGTCCGGAACATTTTTACAAAGATGCTCATAGTAAAATATTTTCGGTAATGATTGGGTTATTCCATGATAGTGAACCAATTGATACTATTTCTGTTGTTGATAAACTTAAGAAAAACAAAGAATTAAAAGGCGTCGGCGGGGCATATTATGTAACCGGATTGGTAGAAGCTGTACCTACAACTGCCAATGTAGAAAGCTATGCTAAGATTGTATTGGAGAAAGCTTTATTAAGACAATTAATATTGTTATCCCATGAATTAGCTAGCAAAGCTTATGACGATAGGGAAGGTGTTGATGATATCTTGGATTCAGCAGAACGGGCAATTTTTAATATTACTCAAAAACGTCTTAAAGGTGGTTTTGTACATTTAGATCCAATTTTACATGATTCTTTTGAAGCTCTTGACGCAAAAAGTACCAAGGGGGGAATAATTACCGGAGTACCTTCAGGTTTAGTTGATCTTGATAAATTAACTGCTGGATTTCATCCGGGTGAATTGATTGTAATTGCAGGTCGTCCATCGATGGGGAAAACAGCGCTTGCATTGACGATTGCACGAAATGCGGCAGTGGATAATAAACATGGTGTGGGGATTTTTAGCTTGGAAATGGCAAACCAGGCATTGGCAATGCGAATGCTTTGCGCCGAAGCCCGTGTAGATAGTCATCTTGTCAGAACAGGTATGTTACCTTCGAAACAATTGAGGAATTTGAGTATTCATGTAGGAACATTAGCCGAAGCTCCAATTTATATTGATGATAGTGCTGCTGTAACCGTGCTAGAAGTTCGTTCAAAAGCACGCCGTTTAATGGCAGAACATGATATTGAATTAATAATTGTAGATTATTTGCAGTTAATGCAGGGGCCGAGAAATGTAGAAAACAGACAGCAGGAAATCTCTGTGATAACGCGTTCATTAAAGGCATTAGCAAAAGAATTAAATATACCGGTTATTGCATTATCACAACTTTCGAGAGCTGTAGAAAGTCGTAATCCGCCCATTCCACAGCTGTCTGATCTTCGTGAAAGTGGGGCAATTGAACAAGATGCTGACGTTGTAATGTTTCTTTATCGTAAATGGTTTTACGATAAATTTAAACAATCAGATAGTGATATTGATGATTTTGAGGATAAAACGGATAAAAAAGCGGCAACTATAATTGTAGCAAAACAAAGGAATGGTCCTACCGGAACTGTAAAAACTGCCTTCATTGAGAAATATGCAAGATTTGAAAATTTAGCTCGTTATACAGAAGACATACCATATTCACAATCAAACAAAGAGGAACCGCCGTTCTAATGCAAAATCCTCTTGCAAAATTTATGCCTCAATTTGGCGGTGAATATCCAAAACCGTTCATGTCTTTATTTAAAAAAATGACTTTACCGTTAAATGGTGATCAGGAATCGCTAAAAACAACAGTTTGGACGGCATATGATTTTGCAAAACATCATCATGAAGGACAAAAACGTAGTTCTGGTAAACCATATTTTGAGCATTGTTTAGCAGTTGGACAAATTTTAGCATCGTGGGGAATGGATCAGAATACAGTAATCGGCGGTTTATTGCATGATACGATTGAAGATACCAAGGTTACATTCCAGGATTTAGAACAACGATTTGGTAAAGATATTGCTGAATTAGTAGATGGAGTATCAAAATTAGGAGGAATAAAGTTTTCCAGTAGGCAAGCAAAACAAGCCGGTAATTTTATGAAACTGCTATTATCTGTTGCTAAGGATCTACGTGTAATTATAATAAAATTTGCTGATCGTTTGCACAATATGCGCACTATAAGTTTTCTTCCTGAAAAAAAACAAATTCGAATAGCTGAAGAGACAAAAGAAATTTATATTCCATTGGCTCACAGGTTAGGTATGGCAGCGGTAAAATGGGAATTGGATGATTTAGTATTAAAAACATTACACAAAACTGAACATATGGAGATTGAAAAAAAACTAAAAGCGTCCAAAAAGGAACGTGATAAAATTATACAAAATGTTATTTTACCAGTAAAGAGAGAATTAAAAAAATACAATATTGATGCTAATATTTGTGGACGCGTTAAATCGCATTCCTCAATTTTTGGCAAGATGCAAAAGCGAGGAAAATCATTCGAAGAAATATTTGATATATATGCGATTAGAATTATTGTTGATAAGGTGGAAGAATGTTATTTGGCTTTAGGAATAATTCATCAGATGTATTCACCTGTCCAAGATCGATTTAAGGATTTTATCGCTACCCCAAAATCAAACGGCTATCAATCAATCCATACTACAATCATTGATTCAAAAGGACAATTGACGGAAATCCAAATCCGTACAAGGGAAATGGAACAAACGGCTGAGATAGGTGTTGCTGCACACTGGAGATATAAAGAGGATAAAGCAACAACTCCTGATCTTGATAGTAATATCAAGTGGTTGCGTGAATTAGTCAATATTCTAAAAGATGAATCATCGGATCCTGCTGAGTTTATGAATCTTTTAAAGATTGACATGTTCGATGATGAGATTTTTGTTTTTACACCAAAGGGTGATTTAGAAAAACTACCGGTAAATGCAACACCAATTGATTTTGCATTTCAAATACACTCGGAGGTTGGTTTGCATTGCTTAGGTTGTAAAATAAATCATAAAATTGTTCCACTTAATACCAAACTCAAAAATGGGGACATGTTGGAAATTATTACCAGTGCAACGCAGGAACCTAGCTATGGTTGGTTAAAGTTAGTTGTTACTACAAAAGCCAGGACCCACATAAGTCGATATTTGCGTGCAATCGAGAGTGAAACCAGTATAAAAATCGGTAAAGATATTCTGGAAAAAACATTGCGCAGATTGAAAAGGATGGATGATATGAAAGAGATTAATGAATCATTTGCAAAATTTGGTCTGAATTCATTAGAGCAATTATACGAGTCACTAGGGGATGGTACGATTTTAGTGCGTGATATATTTAAAAAATTAAAACCCAAAGAACATATTCAAATTGAAGAGGATGAGCAAGAACGCCAAGAACGATTTATCGATTTAGCACGTTCCTCGTCAAAGGGAATAAAATTACAGGGTATTAAAGATTTGATGGTTTCTTTCGGTAAATGTTGCAATCCAATTCCCGGTGATGAAATGGTAGGTTTTATCACACGTGGAAGGGGATTAACAGTTCATAGAACAAATTGTAACAGTCTTCCAATTCTTAGTAAGGAATCGGATCGGTTAATACCGGTTGAATGGGATTTTTCAAAAAAAGAATTATTTAGCGCAAGAATTAAAGTTATCAGTCAAGATTCACCGGGCATATTAAAAAAGATGAGCGAATGTATATCATCGGTAAATATAAATATTTCCAGTGTTGATTTAAAAGTAACAGATAATTTTGCAACAGCTTATTTTATAGTTAAAGTAAATAATGTAAAACAACTTGATCGCATGATGAAAAAATTAATTGCAATCAAGGAAATTGATTTCGTAGAAAGGACAGATAAATAATGAAAAAAAGAACATACACAAAAAGGGATATTGTTAAACGTGTTGCGAAGCAAACAAACTCGTCTTATGATCAAACTGCACCATATGTTGATGAGATTTTTTGTACTATGAGAGAAATGATGAGCAATGACTATGACAATATTCGCATTGAGGTGCGTAATTTTGGTGTGTTTGAAGTAAAACCGACTAAAGCAAAGCCACGTGCACGTAACCCTCGTACAAATGAAGAAGTATTTGTACCGGCGCATAAAAAGTCACACTTTAAACCCGGAAAAATTTTAAAACAACATCTCAAGCAACCTATATAAATAGTATTTAGAAATTTGGTAGGAAGACTGCTTGGCGTCGATCATGGTGATAGGCGGATTGGGTTAGCCCTATCTGATCCCATCCCCATGATTGCCTCACCACTAAAAACTATAACCGTCGATGATGCTCAAGAAGCTATTGATGCAATCAAGGAAATTGTGAAGGAATACGATGTTATTTTAGTCATTGTTGGTTTGCCGATTGGAATGAAGGGACAAAAAACCGCACAAACTAAACATGTTAAAAAATTTGCTAATGATTTAATTAATAATGGAATTAAAGTTGCATTGCAAGATGAACGTTTAACATCGGTTTCCGCAAAAAGATCTATAATGGAGCAACAAAAAAAACCAAATAAAAACAAAGGTTTAGTGGATCAAATCGCAGCTGCGATTTTACTCCAACAATATATTGATAAACATTATAATGATTAGAATATTAAAACTACCATATTGGCAATTAGCCATCTTATCAGGAGTTTTAGTAGGTTTATCATATCCGCCTTTGCATCTTGGCTTTATTATGTGGTTTGGATTAATTCCGTTAATACATGTACTGTTAAATGTTAAAGCTAGTCAAGCTGCGAAATTTGCATTTTTAGCATCAATAACTGCCAATTTTATTTCACTTCATTGGATTGGCTTTAATAGTGGTGCCGGATTTTTTCCTGTTTTCGCTTCACTTGTTGGAGCGATTTTATATCTTGGAATCTTTTGGTCGGGATTGGGATTTTTTGTATCATTTATTGAAGAAAGAAGTTCAAAAGGTTTAATTGTCCTGCCCTTTGCCTGGATAGCGATGGAATTAATAAGGAGTTTAGGTGTTTTGGGATTTCCCTGGATTAATCTAGGATTAACCCAAACTGAGTATTTACCTCTGGTTCAGATCGCTGATATTACAGGTAGTTACGGTATATCTTTCTGGATAATATTAATTAATATTGGTTTTTATTTAGCGATAATATCTAAGGATAAGCGTAAATATTTAATTATTACAAGTTTGATTTTTGTATTAGTATTTGGTTTCGGACTTATTCGAATTAATACTATTGATGATGTAAAAACACATCTGGTGTCGATAGCAATTACACAGCCAAATATAAATCCCGATGAAAAATGGGAACCTGAATCCCGAGAAGAGAATTTTGCATTAATGCATACTATGCTTGATTCAGCACTAAACCTAAATCCTGATTTGGTGTTATGGCCGGAATCTGCAGTACCGGCATATTTACGGTTATCAAGTTATAGGCGAAATCCAATAACAGCAAAATTAGCTAAATTCAATATTCCATTATTATCGGGTACTGTAGATCGAATTATTGATAAAAATGGCGATAAAAAATATTATAATAGCACAATTTTTATTAAACCGGATGGTAGTATAAAAATGTATAATAAGGTTCATTTAGTACCGTTTGCTGAATATATCCCATTGTCGGAAAAATTTCCTTCTTTAAAAAAGTTAAATTTTGGTCAAGGTAACTTTACTTTAGGCAAAGAATACACAGTTTTTGAATTTGACTCCGTAAGATTTTCTAATATTATTTGTTATGAATCGAGTATACCAAGAATAGTAAAAGGTTTTGTAAAAAATGGAGCGCAGTTTATAACGATACAAGCAAATGACGGTTGGTTGGGAAAGTCTGCGGGTCCTTATCAGCATTTTGAATTAGCAAAATTACGTGCAATCGAAAATAGAATATTCATAGTAAGATGCGCTAACACCGGTATTTCAGGTGTGATAAATCCCACAGGCACCGTACAGCATAAGATACCTTTAGGAAAAAAATCAATCATAACTGCTGATATTTTGCCTGCACAAAATTTAACTTTTTATACTAAATATGGTGAAGTTTTCGCTGTTTTGTGTATTATAATTTCTTTAATGATATTTACTTCAGTATGGATAAATCGTATAAAATAATATTTTTAATAGTTTTAAGTACCATTAATTTTTCGTTAGCGCAAGGTGTAATAAAAATTACGTCTAAAATTCCACCAACTATAAAATCAGCTATATTACCGGGTTGGGGAGAATATGATTTAAATAAGAGTTCACGTGGAAATTTTTTCCTCACTACGGAAATTATCGGAGTTGCGTTAACAACTTTTAGCTTTGTTAAATCCGGTAATATCGCAACATCTTATCGTGCTATTGCAGCCGAACATGCTAATGTAATCAGCGACGGAAAAAATCATCAATTTTGGGTAGATATTGGAAACTACGCTTCACAAATTGATTATAATGCTGAACATTTAAGGTGGCGTGAGTTTGACAATTTATATCCGAACGAAGCAAATTGGAATTGGGATTGGGACACGGAAGAAAAGCGCAAAGAATTTGAAGATTTACGAATAGAAAGTGACAGGATGAAATTAGCAGGAAAATTTTTTATTGGTGGAATAATTCTTAATCACATCATTTCAGCAATTGACGTATACTATTTAAAAAATATTTCATTAAAAGAAAAAGTTGAATTTTCATCATACATCAATCCTGATAATTACGCTTTAGTTTACTCCATTCAATTAAATTTATAATAAGAATGGTAAATCCAATTGTTACTTCTATATTTTATTTAGGTTTGGCGTTTTCCACTATTCTGAGTAAAACTTGGAGTGGATTGATGATTTATATTATAGTATGTATCATATTAATAATATTAAATATAGCCCATTTAAAATCGACGATTAAACAGGTTAAACCATTTTTTCTATTTTTCCCGATTATGATTACTGTTTACTTATTTATTTCGTTTGTTTTTACAAATTTCACCTGGACAGTGATAATTAATGAAGCGGGATTTGCGATGAGTAAATTGTTATTATTAGTAATTGTGATGTCATTATACCTTGAGATTTCAAGGAAACAAAACTTGGTTTTGTCTGTTAGATCAATTTGGGTAAAAATGAATTTAAAATGGAAAAAGGTAGAAGATTTGTTCATGTTTTTGGAATTAACATTACGATTCTATCCTACGTTTCAAAGAGAATGGCAAACAATTATTAGATCTAAAAAAGCATTAGGTTTAGCCTCTTCTGTTGGTAGATGGGAACGGATTAAATCAGTTACAAATGATTTACCGGGAATGATTCTGCAAAGTTATCGAAAAGCAGAAAATACAGCTGCTGTTATGCAACAGAGAGGATATGGGAAACAAATCCCGCGTGGAGTTGCCAATCCGATACTTTTTAAAATGAGTGATTTAATTTTACTTGTAATCATTTTAGCCGGATATACTTTATTGAATCAGAATGTCACGTTATAAAATAACATTACAATATGATGGTACTAATTACTTTGGCTGGCAAATGCAATCGCAAAAGCGTACCATTCAAAAGGAAATAGAAACTGCTTTAGCGCCATTAAATAATGATAATAGAGTTATAGTAACAGGCGCGGGTAGAACAGATACCGGTGTTCACGCTTTCGGTCAAGTAGCTCATTTTGATTTAGATACAAACTTAAAAACTACGCAATTGTTAAAGGCATTGAACGCAAGATTGCAACATGATATAAAGATAATTGATGTAACGCAGACCAATGACGAATTTCATGCAAGATTTTCTGCAAAGAGAAGATACTATCGCTATCAGTGTTATTTGGGTGATAATTTGTTATTCAGAAATCAAGCATGGTTTATTGATGAGATCGATAAATTTAAATTAGATATTTTCGCAGAAAAAATTAATGGTACTCACGATTTTCTATCATTTTCTAAATTGAATAAACAGTTAGAAAATACATTATGCAGTATCTATCAGTCTAAGTGGTTTAAAACTGAAAAAATGCTTATATTTAATGTTTGCGGAAACCGATTTTTACATCACATGGTTAGATACTTGGTTGGTACAATGGTAGCAGGGGCACAAGATAAAATATCATTAGATTATTTTGAGGATTTGTTGATTAATCCGCAAAAAAGTGTAAAAATATTTAAGGCACCTCCGGAAGGACTTATTTTGCTTGACATTGATTATGATAAATAAAAATAGATTAATATTTATTGGGTTATTATTGTTACTTTTATCTCAGGTAATCCATTCACAGGATTCCATAAACCAATCTAGACATTCTGCAATTACAAGAGCCATTAAAAAAGTGAGTCCTGCTGTTGCTAGTATAAATGTTGTACAATTAAAAGAATATTCAACACAATCTTACTTTGATGATCCGTTTTTCAGATACCTATTTCCATACCAACTGCATCGTGAACGTGTGAAAAGTGCCGGTTCCGGTGTGGTTATAAGTCCCGACGGGTACATAATTACTAACCATCATGTCGTAGAAGATGCACTAGAAATAATCGTTACTTTACCGGGCGGAAAGGAATATACAGCAGAAATAATTGGAACAGATAAAGTAACAGATTTAGCATTAATAAAATTGGAAGGAAGCAATTTTCCATATGCAGAGCTAGGTGATTCTGATGATCTAATTATCGGGGAGTGGGTAGTGGCATTGGGTAATCCATTTGGTTTATTTGACGTAAACGATGAACCAACTGCAACGGCCGGAATTATCAGTGCTGTAAATATGGATTTTGGAACAATGGAATCATCCGGTAGAGTATATCAAGATATGATTCAGACTGATGCAGCTATAAATCCGGGGAATAGTGGTGGTCCGTTGGTAAACAGTATTGGAGAAGTTATCGCGATAAATACTTTTATATTTTCCGGGTCAAATTATTCTGAAGGATCAATCGGAATTGGTTTTGCAATTCCGATAAAAAAAGCGCGGGCAATCGCTGCCGAGCTGCAAAATTACGGCAAGATTGACCGTACTTATTCGGTGGGCTTTCACGTTCAACCAATGAATGAGCGGTTTGCGAGTTATTTGGATATTCCATTTAGTAATGGTGCATTAATAGTGGAAGTTGAACGTAATAGCGCTGCCGAAAATGCCGGTATTAAAGTAGCGGATGTTATTGTTTCTGTTAATAGCGTTAGAGTCAATTCCGGTTCAGATATTTTTAATGTAATTCGTACGAACGATTTACGTTCCGGAGATAAATTAAGATTGCGTATTTACCGTGACGGAAAATATCACAATATTATTTTAAAACTTGGTCGTCTAAATCGAGGATAAATATTAATGGCTCCGGAAGGTAGAAAAATATTAAGCATATTGTTAATTGTCACAGCCGGTTTATTTTTCATTGGGTTATTTATTAAAATTGCTTTATTACCGATAATTGCCGGTATTTTTGCATTTTTATTGGTGTTCAGTCTAAACTTTTTTCGTGATCCCGATCGTAAAATTCCTGAAGGGAATAACATTATCATTTCACCTGCAGATGGAAAAGTAACAACTGTTACAACCATTAACGATCCGGATGTCGGCGAAAACTCAAAATTAGTCTCGATATTTCTTAATGTATTTGATGTTCATGCAAACAGGGTTCCTATTAGCGGAAAAGTCATTTCTGTTAATCATAAAGATGGACAATTTGTCTCAGCTTTTCGGCATGATGCTGCCGATGTAAATGAACAAACAACAACGTTGTTTGACACATCGCTAGGAGCGGTTAAAGTGAAACAAATTGCCGGGTTGATCGCGCGACGAATTTTGTGCTACGCCAAAAGTGGCGAAAAAATGAACAAAGGAGACAGATTAGGATTTATTATGTTTGGTTCACGTACAGATGTTATATTTCCACCCTCCGTAAACGTGCTTGTAAAGGTAGGACAACGCGTGGTAGGTACAGAAACTATTATAGGAAATTTTGTAAATGAGAAATAAACAAATCCTTCGTAAACGTATTAATAAACGTTTTATACCAAATATTTTTACTGTTTTAAACATGTTTTTAGGTTTTTCTGCGATAATTCTGATTATTTCCGGTGATCCGATACGTGCTGCTTGGTTTGTTTTTGCTGCAGCCATGTTGGATGGTTTTGATGGGAAATTAGCACGAATGTTAGGGATTGAATCCACTTTTGGTACCGAATTTGATTCATTTGCCGATACAATTTCATTTTGTGTTACATCATCATTATTAATCTATACGACATGGATAAACGGATTACATCCTCTTATTGCAGTAATTCTGAGTTTTGTACCTTTGCTTTTTGGAACAATTAGATTGGCAAAATTCAATCTAATCTCTGACAATAATCCAAAACCATATTTTACCGGATTAACTACGCCCTTATATGCTTTAATTCTGTTCGGATTTGTTCTTTTCACAAATCAGAAATTTGGCACAAACGGAGACCCAAGAATTGCGTTGGTTTTAGCCATTACTTTAGGATTTGCGATGATTAGTCCAATAAAATTTGGAAAAGTTCCTTATTTATCATTTAAAAAGGGATTAAAAAATAATATACGGTTAAGTTTTGCAATTATTGTGTTTGTGAGTATAATAATATGGCAAGGTCTGATCTTATTCCCGATATTAATTCTGTACGTATTTTGGAGCATAATTAATTGGATTATACATCCCGATAGATTGGAACTGACAGATAGATTATCACCTTCTCAAAATAGGGATTTGAGATGAAGAAACGATCTTGGGGATATATAACCTTAGGTTTAGTAGCCGGTGCATTGATTGGTTCGCTTCTTGGTAGTCTGTTGGGATGGATATTGCCGGAAGGTGTCGTTAAAGATTTTTTCTTAATAGGTGTAAACTTTGATCTAGCCGGTCTTGTTGGAAATGACACAGGTGTAGTTGTATTAGATTTGATTATAGTGACTTTTAAATTTGGTTTATCAATTGCTTTTAATTTTACTAGTTTGATTGGTTTAGCAACCGCTTATTATTTTTTAAGATATTTACATTAATTCAAAATAAATATAAGTTAAATTCTATAGAATTTTAGGAGTTAAAAATGCAAAGTAATGAAATAGTATATGCAGTATTTAATTTAGGTCCGGGTGAAATATTGTTAATTGTTTTGGTCCTACTTTTATTATTCGGCGCAAAACGGTTACCCGGATTGGCAAAAGGTTTAGGACAAGGAATCCGCGAGTTCAAAGGTGCGGTCGACGGTGCAAAGAAAGAGATTCAAGATGTTGGTGACTCAATAAATAAAGAAGAAGAGAAGAAGGAAGAGAAAGAAAAAGAGAAGAAGGAAGAGAAAAAATCTGCCTAGTTTATATTATTCCTAACATAATATATTAATTTACTTATAAATAATAGCGGATCATTTCAGATTATCTAAATATAGTAAATATTAGAAACAAAAATCTGTATAGTTCGTAAGGTAAATATATTATTTTAACTTATGATTGAGTATGCTGATCCAATTTATTTTTTATTATTAGCGTTGATACCTACGCTAATTTTATGGTACTGGAAATTTGGTAAAAAACAGGAAGGTACCATACAATTTTCATCTACTAAATTATTAGGAAACCATTTTAAGAAACGTGGACAGTGGCGAATAATCTTGATGCAGATTGTTCTAATGTTAACGTTAGTATTTACAATCCTCGGACTAACTCGTCCACGACTTGTTGACTCACTTGAGGAAACAAAAATTGAAGTTGTAGACATCATTTTGGTATTAGATATTAGTAGCAGTATGCTTGCCGAAGACTTTAAACCAAACCGTTTGGAAGCAGTAAAAAAAACTGCAAAAACTTTTATTGAAAATCGAAAAGGGGATAGGATCGGTTTATTGGTTTTTGCCGGAGAAACATTTATACAATGTCCGCTTACTATTGATACGGATGTTTTGACAAATCTGTTAAAAGATGTAACAGTAGCCGAAAAAGAATATGACGGTACTGCTATCGGTATGGCAATCGCAAATGCAACCAATCGTTTACGCAATAGCGATGCAAAAAGTAAAGTTATGATTCTACTATCAGATGGAAGCAATAATGCGGGAGAACTTGATCCAATAACGGCGGCTGAAATGGCGAGTGAATTCGATATTAAAATTTATACAATTGGAGCCGGAACTGACCAATCCGTAACTTATATTCCAAACCGTGGTTATATCCGAAATGAAGTAGATGAAGAAACCTTAAGAGCTATTGCTAAACAAACTAACGGACATTATTTCCGGGCAAGCAATGTTGGTAGATTAAAGCGGATTTATGAAGAAATTGATCAATTAGAACGTTCCGAAATAGAGGTTAAAACGTATACCCGCTATCAAGACTTATACGGGTGGCTGTTAATCCCGGCAGCAATACTTGGATTGTGGTATGAAGCACTGAATAGGTCAATTTTCAGGAGAAAAATGTAATGGATTGGCGTTATCCATATATTTTGATGTTATTAATCGTATTTATCTTGATATGGGCCATTTGGCGATTGCGCACAAGATCGACTAAGTCAAATAAAAACAATGAATTTAGTGATAGATTAAAAGAAAGAATTGATCCTAAAAAACAATTATGGAAAAGAAGATTTAGGGTATACAGTTTAATATTTTTGATAATTGCAGCGGCAGGTCCTTTAATTGGAACGCGACTAAAACCGGTTGAACGAAAAGGAGTAGATCTGATTTTTGCGGTTGATGTTTCTGTGAGTATGAATGCGGAAGATGTAAAACCAACAAGGTTAGAAAAAGCAAAATATGAGATTTCGCAAGTAATTAAAAAACTTAAAGGTGATAGAGTCGGTATTATTGTATTTGCGGGATCTGCGCATTACTTTTTGCCACTTACCGGAGACTATGAAGCGGCTCGGTTATTTTTAGATGCAATTGAAACAAAAATGATAAAAACTCAAGGAACAGCTCTTAGTGCTGCTTTAAAGACAAGTATCTCAGCGTTCCCTGATGAAAGTGAAAAGTATAAAGTATTAGTGGTAGTTACCGATGGTGAAGATCACGAAGGAGAAACCATTGCAATTGCAAAACGTGCTTCAAAAACAGGGATTGTTGTCAATACTATTGGTGTTGGCTCGATTTCTGGATCATTGATCCCAATCGGACGAAACGGGCAAATTGAAGAATATAAAAGAGATAAAAAAGGACAATTGATCACGACAGTATTAAACGAAACTATATTAAAAGACATTGCAGACGCTGGAAATGGAATTTTTATTAGAATAGATAATCAAACTAATAGTGGTGAAAAATTACATGACGAAATAAATGCAATGGAGAAAAAGACGTTTAGCTCACATGAATATTCCGAATTTGAAGACAGATATCAAATATTTGCGATATTTTCTTTAATTTTGGCTATTATTGCTTTTATTCTTCCAACAAATCGTAAAAATAAAGAATTATAATTTATTTATATGAGAGATATAATATTCAAATCAACAATAATTTTTATTCTTTCTATCAATGGTTTATTTGCCGACGATAAGGGTTTAAATAATTATAAAAATAAAAAATTTGAAGAAGCAAAAAAATACTACGAACAAATCCTTACCGCAAGAGAAAATGCTGCTGCAAGTCTTGGTTTAGGAGCAAGTCAATATCAATTAGGTGATATTCCAAACGCAGCAAAATCATTTGAAAACGCTTTGAAATCCAAGAATACCAATATACAGGACAGAGCATATTATAATTTGGGTAACGCACTTTACAGTCAACAAAGGATGGAAGAAAGTATTGCGTTTTACCGAAAGGCATTGGAATTGAATCCAAATGATGATGATGCAAAATTCAATTATGAATTAGCAAAATATATTGCTCAACAGCAGCAAGATCAGAATAAAGATAATCAAAACGATCAACAGGACCAGCAGAATCAACAGCAAAATGATTCAAATAATGATCAGGATAGTAAACCGCAAGATACGGACAAGCAGGAACCGGATAAACAAGAAGATGAAGAATCTGATTCTAGTCAAGAAGAGAAGCGGGATGCTCCAAAATCGCAAAAACAAATGAATGCTGAAGCTATTTTGGATGCGCTAAAAGATAATGAAAAAATTCATCAAAAAGTAAAAATGGCACAACAATCTTCACGTAAATTTGAAAAGGATTGGTAATTTTCCGAATGCGTAAAACAATTCTATTAATTATCTTATCTATTTTTTCAATTGTCAATGCGCAGGAAGTAAGAGCAACTGTCAGTTCAAATAATATCCAATTGAGTGATGTGTTTACATTCAAAGTTGAAGCAATAAATGCTGATAAAACCCCTGAAATTGACTTAGCACCATTACTCAATGATTTTTCCATTGTAAGCGGTCCTGCGCAGCAGACAAACATGCAATGGATCAATGGAACCAAGACTAGCTCTCGTAGTTTATCGTGGTCTTTGGTCGCAAAACGCGAAGGAAAACTAACGATTCCCCAATTGACTGTTAAACTTGGTAAAAATGTGGTGCAAACACGGTCAATAATTATGACTGTAGCTGAATCAAATAAAAATTATGAATCCAATGAGTTGTTTTTATCAATTGAAGTAGATAAAAAACGTGCATATGTTGGTGAACAGATTACAGTTGTATATAAACTATTTACTCGCGTTAACATGACTGTTCAAAATGTAGACTTCCCAAAACATTCAGGATTTTGGACCGAAGAATTATTTGTCCCACAACAAGTTGATTACAAGGATATT
>JAUWFQ010000035.1 GCA_030606865.1 bacterium | reverse complement strand
TGAAAAATGTTAAATATAAAGGTCAAGATAAAGGTCACGGTCAAGAATTAATAGAATATTTTAATGCAATACGCAATGGAACATCTTGTCCAATACCTTTTGAAGAAAGTTATCACTCAACATTTGCGACCTTTAAAATTTTACAAAGTATTAAAGAGAATCGTTTAATAGAAATATAACAAATTTTGAATATACCTGATTCCCTAACTCTGCTAGAGAAATATTTAATTAAAAAAGATTATAAGGGTTACGATCCTTATGATACTCTGAATTCTTGGTTACCGTTTAAATCGTTCGGGAAATGGTGTCCGATACTTGCGACGCAAATACAAAAACGTAATCCAATAAATATTCGTCCGCTAATGGGAATCAAAAAAGACTATAATCCAAAAGCAATGGGACTATTCTTAAAAGCATATTCAATACTTTATAAAAAAACAAATAATAAAATTTATCTTAAAAAAGCAGACTATTTTTATAATTGGCTAATTAATAATTACACAAAGGGGTATTCAGGTATTTGCTGGGGATATAATTTTCCGTGGGCTAGCTCTTCTAAATACATGGAAGCTTATATACCATCTGCAGTAGTGACAGGATTTATTATAAAAGGTATGCGCGAATACTATAATATTTCTTGTGAAAAACCAGTACTTGATATAGTATCAAGTGCTTCTAAATTTATCCAAAATGATTTAGAATGGACGAAAGACAATTCGGGCGTATGTATAAGTTATACACCTTTATTAAGAGATATTTGTTACAATGCTAGTTTATTGGGAGCGGAAGTTTTAGCAATCAATTATGAGTTAAATCATGATAAAGACTCAAGAAGTCATGCTATTACTGCTGTAGATTATGTGATTAATAAACAAAAAAATAATGGTCTTTGGGCTTATAGTAAAAATACCGATTCTACCAATGAAAGAATGCAAATTGATTTTCATCAAGGTTATATCCTTGAAAGCATTTTTAATATAATGGATTACATTGATAATAAAAATCAAAAATGGGAGAATTCAATTAAAATTGGTTTGGAATATTATCGTAAAAACCAATTCTATGATGATGGTATATCTTTATGGCGATTGCCAAAGAAATATCCTGTTGAAATACATAATCAAGCACAGGGAATCATAACATTCAGTTGTTTAGTTGATTATTTTCGCAAGGGACTACAATTTGCTGATACTATTGCAAATTGGACAATAATTAATATGCAAGATAGAAAGGGATATTTTTATTATCAAAAACGGAAATTATTTACAATTAAGATACCGTATACTCGTTGGAGCCAGGCTTGGATGTTGTTGGCACTTTCTATATTAATGAGTAAAAAATGAAAATATTATTTCACTTAGGACATCCGGCACATTTTCATTTATTTAAAAATATTATAGAAAAATTAAAAACAACCTATAATGAAATATTAATAGTCATAAAGAAAAAAGATGTGTTGGAAGAACTACTTAGTAAATCAAACTATAATTATACTAATATCCTCCCATCCGGGCGTAAAAATAATATAATAGGAATCTCGATTGGACAAATTACTCAAGATATCAAATTATATAATTTTTGTAAAAAACAAAGACCTGATTTGCTGATAGGTACTTCGGTTGCAATTAGTCATGTAGGTAAATTGTTGAATATCCCTTCTCTTAACTTTAATGAGGATGATGCTAAGATTGTGCCACTATATTCTTATTTAGCTTATCCTATGGCAACAAGAATAATTTCACCAGATATTTGCAATAATTCTTTTTGGCAAAATAAAACGAATTCTTATAATGGTTATCATGAACTTGCTTATCTTCATCCAAAATATTTTAAACCAAATAAAAACATTGTTGAAAAATATTTTCCAATTAAAAAACCATATTTTATATTAAGATTTGCACAATTATCTGCTCATCACGATAAAGGAGTAACAGGTATTACCTATGATATTGCTCGTAAACTAATTTCCTTACTTAAACCACATGGAAATATTTATATATCATCCGAAAGAAAGTTAGAATCTGATTTTGAGCAATACAGACTTAATATTGACCCACTTGACATACATCAGGTTATAGCATTTGCAAAAATGTACATCGGTGATAGCCAAACTATGGCTGCTGAAGCGGCGGTACTTAGTACTCCATCAATACGATATAACGATTTTGTAGGGAAACTCGGATATTTAGAAGAATTAGAACATAAATATGGTCTTACTTATGGGTTTAAAACTTCAAAGCCGGAGAACCTATTTAATAAAATTGAAGAATTACTAAAAATACCCAGTTTAACAGAAGAATGGCAAAAGCGGCAAAAGAAAATGTTAAAAGATAAAATTAATGTTACAGATTTTATTGTATGGATTATTGAGAATTATCCCAATAGTACCAAAATAATGAAAAAATATCCTGAGTATCAGCATAATTTTAAATAGTAGTTAATCTATGAAATCATTAAAAAATATTTACATTTTATTAGATTTACTTATTGTAATTATCACGTATAGTATATTTCATTTTATCAAATTTGGTCACATATTGCCTAAAGGAATATACTATGTCTTATTCTTCATATACCTTTTATATTGGTTTATACTATCCGTTTATTATGATAAATATTCAATAGCATTTCAAGGAAATCAATTAGTTTTTATTAAGGCTATTGTATGGTCTTCTGTACTTACGCTATTTTTGATAACCATAATAGTATCAGTGACGGACTTGCTTGCAGTATCAAGACAATTCCTATTAAATATCACATTTTATCCGATGCTAGTTGAAATTGTTATTATAAGCATTTTAAGATGGACATTACTCTCTAACTACAATGTGCAAGAATATGAAAAATCAGACAATAAACCAATTTCAAAAACTGATCCTAATGTAAAATTGGTAATGATAGGCGCTTCCATGCTTATTATTTTTTATTTTCTTATGATAAAATTTAAAACTGGGGATTTTTATTTATATCCATGGAGTGAACGTATTTTGTTGATTCTATTTGGAGCATGGATAATAAGCATTGTTCTAACGAATAAATACTCAACAATAAATAATTCCAAAGTAATTTTTTATTACATTACACCTTACATCAAGTCAGGTTTAATAATGCTGTTATTAGCAGCAATGGTATTTTTCTTTTTCCGTATAGAATCAGTATCAAGATTTCTATTATTTGGAACTATACTGGTATATTCCTTAGCTGAAATTATTTCGTTTTTACTATATTTTATAATCCAAAGAGATAAAACTGAAACTATTGATATTGGAGGGTTATTAGACAAAAAGGATTTTACGTGGGATATTGAAGAACAAGAATTTGATAGAGAATTCGAGCAATATCAATCTTTGGATGAAATAAAAATCCGATCTATTTTTAATCAAATTCGATCATTGGAAGATAAAAATCCGATCATTAATTTTCTTGAAAAGAATTTAAATAATATAAAAATCAATTTTTTCTCCAGTGCAATATATTCAACTATTACACTCGAAAATATTGAAATATTAAGGAATAAATCAAAAAATTTATTGGTAAATCTTCATAAACTGAATGATATTCGATATCTTAACCAATATTTAATAACCTGTCATCAAAAATTAATACCAGACGGATTATTAGTAGGATATCTATTACCAATCGACACTACTTTTCACCGTTTAAAATCAAAAATGCCAAAACTGCTTTTCACTATAATATATCCATTTCATTTTGTTTTTAATAGGGTGATTCCCAAAATACCAAAAATCAATAAACTATATTTTGCTGTAACAAAAGGAAAAAACCGTTCGATTTCGAAAGCTGAAATATTTGGAAGACTAAATTTTTGTGGTTTTAAAATAAAGGATGAAATAATAATTAATAATAAATTATTTTTTATCGCCAAGAAAATAAAGACAATCTCTAATGTTACAAACCCGTCTTATCACCTGATAGTAAAACTTCAACGTATAGGATATAATAAAGAATTAATTATTATACACAAATTTAGGACAATGCATCCATATAGTGAGTTTTTACAAAAAGAGATCTATGAGGAAAATGAGTTAGATATTAGTGGAAAATTTAAAAACGATTTTCGTATAACTTCTTGGGGTAAAATTATGCGGAAATTTTGGATTGATGAACTTCCTCAAATTTATGATTGGATACAGGGGCGAATAAATTTAGTTGGTGTAAGAGCCTTGAGTGAACATTATTATAGCCTTTACCCAAGACACCTTCAAGATTTACGAGTTAAATTTAAACCTGGAATAATACCACCTTATTATGTCGATATGCCAAAAAATTTAAATGAAATATGTGATAGCGAAGAGCGTTATCTTAATCAAAAGGTAATTGCTCCATTAAAAACCGATATTAAATATGCAATAAAGGCTGTATTTAATATTGTTTTTAAAGGTGCAAGAAGCCGATAACTATTAAATAATGATGAATTATTATACCAGAATTTGATATATATAATATTTCATTATGGATAACATCCATCAGACCATAAAGTTGTAGGATGCACAATTTGCATCGAATCTTCTGTCCCATCTCCATTGAAGTCTATCAAATGATTTGGATTAATATAGTAGTTTTCAGAATTTAACTCCCATGCTGTCAAGCCACTATATGATATATAACCCTGATTTAGTATATCTGTCCTGCCATCTTCATTAAAATCTCCAAACTCAAAGGTACTTGAATCAAAAAATCTGATTTCAGGTGCCACTATTACATATTCTTCACTATTTCCTCCCCAATTAATCTGACGAATATGAATATCTGTAGTGTAGTCATTTGAATTGACAATCATATGATTACTTGACACATTAAAATCTCCCCAATAATAACACCATGATTCATTCCAAGGATATGGTTCACCATCCATGTTCAATATTGCATTTATTGGATCATCGCATGGAACACATGTTTCACAAGTTTCTCTAACATAATAATGTAATTTTTGACTGACTGCTCGATCATATCTATTAAATACATTATTTGTTACAAATGCTCCTGTATTTGGTATGCCTCTAATAAATACTATGTACTGGCCTGCTTCCCCTGGAATAGTAATAAAAGTATTATTATGTATCTCCATTACTTCTCCGGCTTTATTACAAGGCTCCCAATAATTACAATTTGCTAACATATCCGGATTATTTTTATATTCATCCTTGTAACCATGCATATCAAATCTGTATCCATTAGCACATGGTAATACTAAATTGTATTCTGCGGTATAGGATGGTAAATTGTTATTAACTGCATCGCCATTTGCGGCTATACTATGCCGATTAAAATTGAAGATATTATATCTGATCTCAGACGAAGCATTCCACCCATTACCTACACCATAACCAGCTCCTGGTTTTTGATTATTGTGGATATAATTATGATGAATATTTGCACCAATAGAATTACGTATATTTATCGCTATCCAGTACCAATTATATATCTCGCAATTATGTATCTCTAAATTTTGACCATTATCTTGTAAAATACCCGCTGGACAATATCCAGCATTAGTAAGTGAAGTACTTCCATCGGGACCACGTAATCTAATTCCAGTAATTTGTACATCATTACCTACTGTAATTGTATGATACCAATTATAGTCAACATATTGTCTAATCTTATCTAGATGAATTAAAGCACCTAATGATCCATTTCTGCCACGACCACTAGCCAATGTGACGCCATCTGGTATTGTTAATGTCCCTTCTGCTGGTATCTCAATGCTCAGATTATCGTTAACATAAATTTTATCACCATAATTTGCATTTTCTAGAATAGTTTTAAAACTATAAAAATCATTATTATCGATAATAATATCACAATCTTCCAGTTTAATAATTGGGAAATATCCGGAACCTCCACCATATGGTTTACCTATTGGCGGATTAGTAGGTTGGGTTATAGTAGAATCAGTTATGCCTATTGGGATAAAGAATTGAGCATTGAGTGAAGTAATAAAAATAACATTTATCATTAAAGTAACAAATATAGTTGATATCGCTTTTAAATATATATATTTTTTATACCTATACATAATATATTGAATTGAATTAATTGGTTAATTTAATATTTTTCTCACTTCTTAAGATAATTTTTCCACTAAAATTAGGGTGTGTTACAAATCACAACAATCGGGTAGTACCCCAGTTTGTTATGGTAACGTTTCCAATTGTATTTGGGAATTTCCCCTAAGTAAATCTAATAATTCAGATGATTTTTTAAGAATTGTAAAATATTTATAAAAGTTGTATCAATTTAATTATTTATGAAAAAATATTATAAGACAATTAAATATAATTGTTCATCATTGAATGACATTAGAAATTCATCCTTTTAAAAAATAAATTAACTTTGGGAGGATTAGTATCTCCCTTGTCTCCCGTCTAAAATAATCATAGGGTATAGTGTGATATTAATTAAAGATCTAACTCTGCTGCTTCTACCGTATTCTCAACACGCATGGCTATTGTCATTGGTCCAACTCCGCCCGGTACGGGTGTAATAGCAGTTGCAATGCCAATTACGCTCTCAAAATTAACGTCGCCCACAAGTTTATACCCTTTTTCAGAATCGTCCTCTACCCTGTTAATTCCTACGTCAATCATAATTGCTCCCGGTTTAACGTAGGTTTCATCAATCATTTCCGGTACACCGATGGCGGCGATTAGCACGTCCGCTTGTTTAGCGATTTTAGGAATATCAGGAGTTCCTGAATGGCAGATTGTTGTAGTAGCATTGGCATAACTCGTTTTTAAACTTGTCAAGATTGATAGCGGTCTGCCGACGATGTTGCTCCTCCCGACTACAACTACATGTTTGCCCGATAGTTCAATATTGTAATGGTCAAAGATTCGCATAACTCCTTTGGGAGTACAAGGAATAAACTGCGGTTCGCCTAAAGCTAATTTCCCGATATTAACCGGATGGAAACCGTCTACATCTTTTTTCGGATTTACCTCAAACAGAATTTTATTGGAATCCAAATGTTTGGGTAACGGTAACTGAACAAGGATTCCATGAAATCGATTATCATTATTTAATTCGTGGATTTTAGAAATTAAACTATCTTCATCAATATCAACAGGTAACATGATAGTTTCTGAGAAAAGGTCTAATTTATTGAATTTACGTCCCTTGCTGCGTACATAAACTTGCGAAGCAGGATCATTTCCAACGAGTATAACTGCTAATCCGGGAGTAATACCTTGTTGTTTTAATCTTGAGATACGTGGTTGTAAGTTCTTATAAACTGCCTCACTTACCTCTTTGCCCGAAAATATTTTTGTTTTGGGCATTTTGGAATGTTTATTGAGTTGCTAAACTTTCATCGATCAGATCAATCAATGATGAGATACGACCGCCAATATTTGATGAATCACTATCTGTATTTTTGCGAACACTGAAGAGTTCATCTGAGATGTTCATTGCCGCAAGAATTGCAATGCGTGTTGAAGATTGATCCGGTCCTACACCTTCCTGCACTTCTTTCATTTTCTCATTTACATATTCGGCAACTTCTTTGATATACGTTGCATCAGCCGGCGCTTTAACTGTGTAATCCTGCCCTAAGATTGAAACTTTTACTAGATTTGATGTATCTGCCATAAATATTTCCGATTTATTATTCTTTGTTATGAAGAATGTTATTCTTCGGTTATGCCCTTAATTTAGCATTATAATTTACTTTAACAATGCTTATAATTCCATCAATAATTGAATTTACATCTTTATCTTCAAGTGTTTTAGTATCATCCTGAAAGATTAGATTATATACAATACTCTTCTTATTCTCACCAAGACTTGCATGACGGAATAAATTTGTTGGAGTAATTGACTTTAACTGACTGATTTTCATACTAAGAATTTTATCAACAATTTCACCCGCTTTAATTGATTCGTCAATTACAAAATTCAAGTCCCTTTCCACAGTTGGGTATTTTAATATTTGCTTATAAAATACAGGTTCGGCTAAAAGTTTAAGCAAAATATCAATGTCTATTTCAAAACCAAATACATTATTTTCAATATCCAAATTCAACTTGTTGATTAATGTTCTGTCAATGATTCCTCCAATACCGATGTCTTTACCATTCACAATAATTGTAAAACATTTTTCGTATTCAATATGATTTGTCTCGGTGTATTCAGCATTTGTATTTAGGGTACTTTCGAATAGATCATTTACATAACCCTTTAATGCAAAAAAGGATTGTTCTGTAGTCTCTTTTTTATGGATACTTGCTTTATCACTTAAACCGTACACAACACCCGTTAATTGCGATTTTTCGACAATACCTTTAAATCCTTTTCCCTTTTGTAGGTGAATTTGACCAATTTCAAAAAGTTGAAGATTCTTATTACCATTTTTTATGTTGAAATCAATATTTGTCAATAATCCGGGTAATAATGAAGTACGTAAATCAGATAGTTTTTCACTTAACGGATTTATAGTTTTTACCGAATTTTCTCCTGATAATTTGGCATCTTCCTTTGATAATAATGAATTATTATAACATTGATGAAATCCAATACCTGTCAATGTACTGATTATCTTAGAAATATTTGTTTTTGGATCGGGATTAGAGTAATTAAAAAGACTACCATATCGAGAACTAACAGGTACGTTATCATAACCATAAACTCGAATGATTTCCTCTATTAGATCAATTTCACGTTCTAAGTCAGGACGGAAACTTGGTGGTTTACATTCCCAAACTCCGTCATTAATATTTTTCCACTCTATATTCAATCCGGTTAAAGCTTTTTCAATAAATTTATTAGGAATATCACAACCGACAACAATATCTAATTCAGATTTTCGCAATTGAATCTTAGGAATTTTAATTTTCTTAGGATAAGTATCTATCATTTCGGAAACCAATTTACCATTGGCATATTCTTTTAATAATGATACAATTCTCCAAAATGCCGTAACTGCCCCCTCCGAATCAGCGCCCCGTTCAAATCTGCGTGATGATTCTGTCAGCATTCCTAACGACTTTGAACCTTTTCTTATTGTAATGGGATCAAAATAGGCACTTTCTATCAGCACTTTTTTTGTATTTTCGTTCACTGCCGAACCTAATCCACCCATTATTCCCGCTAAAGCGATTGGTTTTTCTCCATCCGTTATCAATAAATGATAAGTATCTAAAATGTGTTCTTCTTCATCGAGTGTAACGAACTTTTCACCTTTCGTTGCTTGTCTAACTCCAATAGTATTAGTTGGTATTTGCGCAATATCAAAAATATGCGTCGGATGACCCATCTCCAATAACACAAAATTCGAAATATCGACAACATTATTGATGGATCTCTGCCCTGCAGATTCTAGTAATTCCTTCATCCAAGTTGGACTCGCCCCAATTTCTATATTATCGACCACTCCTGCAATATATCTTGGACATCCATCAGGATCGGAAATATCAACTGTTACTTTTTCTATTGTACCAACAGGTTTGATTTCTTTTACTTTCGAAAATTTTAATTTCCGATTAGTTTTTAGAGCAATCTCTCGCGCAATTCCATAATGCGATAATGCATCAGGCCTGTTAGGTGTGATGTCTAATTCAAGCGCTGCATATTTTTCATTTAGAATATCACCAATCGGAAGACCAATTTTTGTATTTTCCGGTAAAACCATTATTCCTTCATGGTTTTCAGATATTCCTAATTCATCTTCAGCGCAGATCATTCCATAACTTACTTCACCGCGAATTTTAGCTTTTTTAATTTCAAAATCACCAGGCAGAATTGCTCCTACTTTTGCAAATACAACTTTTTGTCCAGCCATCACATTTGGAGCACCACAAACAACTGAAACAGTCTCTTTACCATCATCGACCTTACATATTGTTAATTTATCAGCATTTGGATGCTTTTCTACAGATTCAACTTTAGCTGTTACAATATTCTTTAAATTTGATAGATCCGTAGCGATTTCGGCTTCAAAACCAAGCATTGTCAGCATATCCGCTAAGTCTTGGGGAGATTCCTTTATATCAACATATTGCTGTAACCAATTAATTGATAATCTCATTAGAATTGCCCTAAAAAGCGAATATCATTACGGTAAAAATGACGAATGTCTTGTATTTTATATTTTAGCATGGCAATACGTTCAATTCCCATACCAAATGCATAACCATGCCAAATTTTAGGATCATAACCAATATTTTCAAACACTTTAGGATTGACCATACCGCATCCTAAAATTTCCATCCATTGATTACGTTCGGAATTCCAAATATCAACCTCAGCGCTTGGTTCCGTAAAAGGGAAATAACTTGGTCTAAACCTAATTTTTACATCGTCACCAAACATCCGTCTTACAAAATAATCTAAAGTACCTTTCAGTTCAGCAAAAGATACGTTCTTATCAACAAAAAGCCCTTCAACTTGATGAAATAAACAAAAACTTTTGTAACTGATCGCTTCATTTCTAAAAACTCTACCCGGAACGATGTATCTGATTGGTGGTTCTTCATTTTCCATCAAATGAATTTGCACATTTGATGTATGCGTTCTTAAAACTGCATTATCTTCAACAAAAAATGTATCCTGCATATCACGTGCCGGATGATGTTTTGGTATATTTAAAGCTTCAAAATTATGATATTCATCGTCAATCTCTGGTCCGTAGGCAATTGAAAATCCGATTGATTTAAAAATATCTTTAACTTCGGTTAACGTTTGCTCAATTGGATGAGTTGAACCAACAGGTTTATCAATTCCGGGAAGTGTATAGTCTACTCTATCAGTTTCCTTTTTTCTTTGATTTTGACCAACGCTTTTTACTGCAGAATCAAATAATGATTGTAGCTCATTTTTTAATTCGTTAAGCAATTTACCTGCTTCGGCTCTCTCTTCGGCAAAGATGGAACCCATTGTACTAAATAATTGTGCAACTTCTCCTTTACGTCCTAAAAAACGGACGCGCAATTCATCTATCTTGATAGGATTAGTTGGAAATTTATCGAGCGCAGCTCGGAAATCATTCCGAACTGCCCCGATTTTGTCTTTTAAAGACATAGTTATTTTTGAATCGATTTTACCAGTTCAGCGAAAGTGTTTGGATTATGTACTGCTAAATCTGCTAATACTTTTCGATTTAGCTCCAATCCACTATCATTCATACCGGCTATAAAAGCAGAATAGGACATTCCGTTTAACCGTGCCGCCGCATTTATCCGCGTAATCCAGAGACGACGAAATTGTCTTTTTCTCTGTCTGCGATCACGGTAAGCATATGTACCTGCTTTCCAAACCGCATCTTTGGCAGCTTTAAACGTGCGGCTCCGGGCACCATAGTAGCCCTTGGCCTGCTTTATTAGTTTTCGATGTCTTCTATGCCTTGGGACAGAACTGTTTGCTCGTGGCATCTATCCCTCCTTAAACCGACAACATACGACGTACTTTACGTTCATCAGATTTAGCAACTAAACCTGCATTACGCATCTTGCGTTTAACGCTTTTAGAACGTCTAATTAGCATGTGTCTATGGTTTGCTTTGTTGCGTCTCAGCTTTCCGGTCCCGGTTAATCTGAACCGTTTAGCTGCGCCGCGTCGTGTTTTTTGTTTTGGCATCTGTTTCTCCTACTTTGCATTATACATAATTGATATTCTTCTACCTTCCATCGGTTCTCGTTTTTCAATTTCCGCAATATCAGATAGCATTTCTGCAACTTTATCTAGTACTATTTCGCCTAAATCAAGACGTGATAACTCACGTCCGCGAAACATTAAAGTAACCTTCAATTTACATCCATCTTTTAAAAATTTACGACCCATTTTTACCTTTGTTTCCAAATCGTGCTGATCGATTCGTGGTCGTAATCTAATTTCTTTAATTTTTATAATATGTTGTTTCTTTTTACTATGTTGTCTTTTCTTTTGCTCTTCATATTTGAACTTACCATAATCAAGAATTTTACAAACAGGTGGTTTCGCGTTCGGCGATATTTCCACCAGGTCCAAATATGCTATACTAGCTTGTTCAAGAGCTTCTTGTATACTTACAATTCCGTATTGATTACCATCAGCATCAATTAATCTTACTGTTTCAGCTTTAATTCTTTCATTTGCGCGAATTTTAGTCTTCTTTGCGATTAGTGTTTCTCCTTTGTTTTATTTCTTCATTTAATTGGACAATCAATTTATCAAGTTTCATTGTACCTAAATCGCCCATAAAGCGACGTCGAACGGAAATGGTACCAGTTTCTTTTTCCTTTTCACCGACAATGATCATAACATTGATTTTATCAACTTCTGCTAGACGAATTTTTGCACCAATTTTATCAGGTCTGTCATCAAGATTAACTCTGATTTCGGAATCGAATAACTTATTATAAACTTCCTTGGCATATTCATTTGCCTTATCTGAGACAGGTAGAACTGTTACTTGTACCGGAGCTAGCCATAATGGAAAATCTCCGCCATAATGTTCAATTAAAAATCCGATCATCCTCTCATGAGTACTTAAAGGCGCACGATGAATACATATCGGAGTTTCTTCAGTGCCTTCTTCAGAGGTATATGTTAATCCAAATTTACTTGGAATAGCAAAATCAACTTGATTGGTAGCTAATGTAAACTCTTTGCCGATTGCACTCCATACCTGAACATCAATTTTTGGTCCATAAAAAGCAGCTTCACCGAGTACTTCATAATAATCAAATCCACCTTCCTTAAGTGCTCCTTTTACCATTAGTTCAGTCTTAAGCCACATTTCTTGATCATTAACATATTTTTCCCCTAATCCTTCCGGATCATACAAACTTAATCGCATTCGGTATTTTTCAATACTAAATATTTTAAAATATATAAAATACAAATTACAAACCGCTAAAAATTCATCTTTAAACTGATCAAGGCGACAATAGATATGTGCATCATTCATTTGCATACTGCGTACGCGCATTAATCCGAATAACTGACCTGATTTCTCATAGCGGTAACAAGTTCCATATTCGGATAATCTTATAGGTAAATCTCGGTAACTTCTTTTTGAAGAACCATATATTTTATGATGATGTGGGCAATTCATTGGTTTAACGTAATAGTCCGTTCCATCCACATCCATTGCAGGATACATACTATCTTTATAATGTTCCAAATGACCGGACTTTTCGTACAATTTACCTTTTGTTAAATGAGGAGTGCGTACCTGAGTATAACCTGCTTTGCGTTCCACCTCTTTTGCTAATTTTTCTAATTCTTCAATTATAACGGTTCCATTTGGAAGCCATAATGGTAAGCCCGGTCCAACTTCCTCATCAAATGTAAATATTTTTAACTCTTTTCCTAGCTTGCGATGATCTCGTTTTTTTGCTTCTTCTAAAAAATGTAAATAATCTTTTAATGCTTTTTTGCTTCCAAATGATGTTCCATAAATCCGTTGCAGCATTTTATTTTTTTCATCACCACGCCAATATGCGCCGGAAGATTCCAAAATCTTAAAATGCTTAATTTTCCCGGTAGATGGTACATGTGGTCCACGACATAAATCAATAAAATCATTTTGTTGATAGGCAGTTAATTTTTCACTTGGATCAATATCTTTGATAATTTCAACTTTATAAGACTCATTCATATCGTGGAATAATTTTATTGCTTCATCGCGTGTTAGTTCTTTCTTATAAACGGGATAGTCGTTTTTTGCTAATTCACGCATTTTATCTTCAATATTCTGCAAATCTTCATCAGAAAAAGTACCATCAATATCGAAATCATAATAAAACCGATTTTCAATAGCAGGTCCAATTGTAACTTTAGCCTTTGGAAATATTTTTTTTACAGCTTGCGCCATCAAGTGAGCTGTGCTGTGTAGTAAAACATCGTGTCCTTCGGGAGAATCTCCGGTTACAATATTTACTTGAGCATCCTTTTGAATGCTGTAAGTTGCATCAACAAGCACGTCATCAACTTTTGCCGCTACGGTTGCAATTGCAAGACGCTCTCCGATAGATGCCGCTATCTCCATCGGTGTAACACCGACAGGAAATGAGCGTGTAGATTTATCTGGAAAAGTTATAGTGACATTATTCATTATTTAGAAGAAAATTGCAACTTAAAAGATTTGTGTATTACAGATTGGGCGCACTAAGATTGCACTATCCTGAGATAGTTGAAAACCGATAAAATGTTATTGTTAATTTTCATTTATATTATCTATGCAAATAAATATCATCTATTTATGGGGTCAAATTTAATGATTACTGTCGATAATACAATAAAATTTACTATAACTCTCTTTTTAAAAAAAACCTTACAAAAGTTATTTTTTGCAAGGTTTTTAGTTGTGGGCGATACTGGACTTGAACCAGTGACCTCTTGCATGTCAAGCAAGCACTCTAACCACCTGAGCTAATCGCCCAAAAAACGAACAGAATTTAAATTATTTCTTTAATAAAGAACGATATTATTTTTAATTATCAACCGCAAAAACACCATTATAAACTGTGTTATTATGCAAAATAATTAAAGCTTCATTCACTGTCTGATCATATTTTAACTGTTCTCTAAATCTGCCTTTTTCACCTTCATATACGCTTGCAAATTCATCAAAGAGAAATTCAGTTATTTTTTCTTTTTCTTTTTCAAATAATGTGGTTTCATGATATTCGATGAATTCCTCAATTACATCAAAAGCTGCAATTAATTCGGTATTTGTACTATCAATTTCTGATAATTTTTCTTTAGTGTCACTTAATGCTTTTTCACCGGGAGTGGTTACTTCTAATTCAATTTCTGCCAAATAACTTTGAAAATTATCTAACAATTGAGTATCATTTTTTAGTTCTTGCAAAGATGTATATGATTGTTTGTGTTTTTGAACATAACTAAAAAATGCACCTTTTCGTAAACACTCATACGTAAGAGGATAATTATAATCAACTTCAACTTCAAAATCAGGTTCTATTCCGCCTCCAGCATTTACGGTGCGACCACGCGCTGTGACGAAGGTTGTGTCTTCATCGCTTTTAGCGATAACTAATTTTTCATTAATATATCCCGGTTTTTGGATCAATCTTCCACTCGGTGTATAATATTTTGCTGTAGTTATTTTTAAAGCGTGATCTTTATCCAACCCAACTACCGATTGGACCAGTCCTTTTCCATATGAACGTTTACCTATTATAACCGCCCGATCCAAATCCTGCAAAGTTCCGGCTACAATTTCGCTTGCTGATGCACTGCCTTCGTTAATTATTACTACTATTTCCATATCTTCCGGAATGATTGGAGTACGTTTGGAATATATTGATCGATTAGATTCTTTATTCCGTCCTTTAGTGGTTAATAATAATTGGTCTTTTGGTAAAATCATATCAAGAATTTCAATTGATGAACCAAGCAATCCACCGGGATTGTTTCTTAAATCCAAAATAAATGCTGATGCATTATTTTCTAAAAATTTATTTAATGTTGTTCGCATCTCCGATCCGGAATTTTTTGAGAATCGGGTTAAGCGGATATATCCAATATTGTCATCGATCATTTCCGCATATGCGACATCTTTTACTGTAATATCAGCTCTAGTTAATTCAAATTCCAATAATTCTTCATTTCCGAAACGTTCAATTGTTAAAATAACTTTTGTCCCTTTTAGTCCTCGGATCATTTTCGATGCAACATCTAAACTTATTTCATCGGTAAATGTGCTATCGATTTTAACTATTACATCACCATTTGTAATTCCTGCTCTTTTTGCAGGAGTGTCATCCATTGGTGCAATTACAGTTAATTTATTTTCACGTTTACCGATTTGAATTCCTACTCCACCATATTTTCCTGTAGTTAGCAAATCGAGACTATGACGATCTTCCGCTTCGATGAAAACGGTATATGGATCTAATTCTCCTACCATATCATCGATAGTCATTCGAGTGAAAGCTTCTATGTCAAAATCGTCAACGTAATTTATAATCAAATGTTTGTAAACGTTATTCACAAGTCTTTGGGATTTCATTATTTCAGCGTAAATATCGGATTTGGAGGCTGCTATAACAATTACAACAGCAATAGTCAAAACTATACTTGTCAAAATAATTTTTATTTTTTTACTCATCTTATTTCTCTAACATTCTTTGTTCAAATTCTTTCCAAATATTTTTATGAATTGTATCAATATCTTCTTGACCGTTAATGACGATGATTCTATTAGAATATTTTTCAGCTAATTTTAAATACAGCTCCCTCGTCCTCTTTTGGAAATCAATCCCCGCTTGCTCAATACGATCCTGTTTAGTTTTTTGTCGTCGAACTCCTTCATCCGGTAAAATATCGATGAAAAAAGTTAAATCAGGAACTGTTTCATAAGTCGCAAATTGATTTAATTTTTCCAACCAATCAACTTTAATTTCTCTGCCGCCACCTTGATAAGCTAAAGTAGAGTCCGCATATCTATCAGCGATTACCCAAGTTCCTTTTTTTAAAGTAGGCAAAATTACTTCCTTGGTCAATTGCGCTCTACTTGCAGTCATTAGCAAAGATTCCGTTCTTTCGCTTAATTCATGAGTATCACGATAAAGTAAAATATCACGAATTGATTCGGAAATTCTTGTTCCACCTGGTTCTCGAATGGTAATAACATCCACACCTAATTGTTTTAATTTTTCAACAAGCATTTTAACTTGCGTAGATTTACCACAACCATCTATTCCTTCGAATGTAATAAATTTACTTTTATTTAAAGTGGACATTTTTATCATCCTTTCCAATTAATATTACGCATTCACCTCGTACCTCATGCTTAGAAAAGTACGCTAAAAGTTCATCAACTGTTCCACGAATAATTTCTTCATATACTTTAGTTAATTCACGGCAAACAACGGCAGGTCGGTTTCCGACATATTCCAAAATATCAGTCAAGGTACGTTTTATTCTCTTCGGATTTTCGAAAAATATTATCGTAGCTGTTTCCTGCTCTAGAGCTAATAAACGTTTTTTCCTCCCTTTTTTGGGAGGTAAAAATCCTTCAAATATAAAACGGTCTGTCGGTAATCCTGATGAAATTAACGCTGCCAACACAGCTGATGCTCCAGGAATTGATTCTACTTTTGCGTCAATATCAATGGCTTCTCTAATCAATTTATAGGCAGGATCGCTAACACCCGGTGTACCGGCATCGGTTACAACAGCAATATCTCTACCATCTTGTAAATGTGCAATTATTCTGTCAATTCGCGAAAAATGATTGTGCTCGTAATAACTAATTAACGGCGTTGATATTTTATAGCGATTGAGCAATATTTTTGTTTTGCGTGTATCTTCAGCAGCAATCAATGGTACAGATTTTAGTATTTCTATCGCCCTAAAAGTAATATCGTTTAAATTTCCGATAGGAGTAGAAACAATATAAACAATACCAGTTTTATTTTGTTGATTCACAGACGTTTTAGTGCTCTCCGAATGCTTTCTATACCAACATCAATTTCATCGGTTGAGATGTTAACCGGTGGTCTAAATCTAATTGTTTTGGGACCGCAGCCAAGCATAATTGCTCCTTCTTCTTGAATCAATCCGCGTAATTTATCTCGTTTTTCACCGGATTCAAGATCAAAAGCACAAAACAATCCTTTTCCACGTGAATTGAAAATCACTGTGGGAAAATCAGTTTGAAGTTTATTTATTTCTTTAAGTAAATATTCTCCGCTAACCGCAGCTTTTTCAACAAGCTTTTCTTGCTCGATTACTTCAAGATACATGCTGAATCTAACCATATCAATTAAATTTCCGCCCCAAGTGGAATTTAATCGAGCAGATTCGTGAAAGACATTGTTTTC
>JAUWFQ010000048.1 GCA_030606865.1 bacterium | reverse complement strand
AGAACAACAAAGCAAACACAACCAAGGAGACAACAAAATGGCAGAAAATGAAAACATAGAGACGACAGACGACTTTGAAATAAAGGTCGAAGAAGGATGGTCACCAGTGCACATCGAAGAAGGTATTTATGATGCCGCGCTGATGAAGCTGGAAATGATGAAAGATGTTACTGTGAAAGATCCAAAGACACAGGAAACAAAAGTCATCGATATGCTGAAGTGGACATTTATGGTTCGAGTTGACCCATCAGGCGAAGAAGAAGATGTGGAATTACAGGCAACGTCCTCGTACAAGTTCACTTCAAATTCAAAGGCATTCGGGTGGTCAGAGAAATTACTCGGTCGCAAGATTGCGGTGGGTGAACAATTCAAGCCAAGCGACTTGACAGGCAAGATGTGTCAGGTTGTTGTCGAAGACGATGACCGTGAGTTCAACAATGAGAAAACGGTTGTCTCAAAGATAACCAAAGTGATGCCACCAAAGAAACCAAAAGGTAAGAAGAAAGGGGATTAATCCCCTTCATATTTTTTTTTACTTTTATGGAGTGTTACAATGGTAAACCGAGAAGTTAATTATATTATATCACCAACACTTGGTGTATTACCAGAAGAAGTATACAATACAATAGAAGATTTCGCGCGTGATGTGATTAGTATTGATGACTATATTTACATTAGTAAAATGTGTCTCCTTCTTCTTAAATACTACATCCATTTCCCCATGCTCAAACTCAATATTATTCCACCTCCCACTACCTAATTCTAATTGAACAGAGCCTAATAAATCATCGTTTTGTTCACGTTGACCTTCCAATTCCATTTCAGCCAAGAAAAAATCCTTATATGCAATATTTTTCCCTACTAAAGTACCTATAATCTTGGGATTATCGAATTTACCAGACGCTTCAATATTTCCAGACACTGTGCCGTTATCTAATGAATCGCTCCAAAAATTATTAATAATAAATATGTCTGTATCTTCCAAAATTAATTTAAGATCAATTTCTTGTTCCGCAAAATCAATTTCACCCACAGATGTAATTGAACTTGGACCAACTGACACGGTAAACGGTTCTGCAATGCTTATTTGATTATTCTCAAAAATAAAAGCACCTTTTACAGAAATTGTATCGTTTTTAAATAGTGCCAATTCTTGAGTCTCTAAATTTAATTCTAATGACTTTATATATCCGCTGTCGATATGTGTATTAATAGTCGCAATTCCCGATATATCAGTAGCTTTTTGTTGCGTAAGCCATTTGCTCAAATCCAATTGCTTAAGATCAAAATTAGCGTTGATTTCATTATTATCTATAAAATCTCCATGAATAAATAATCTCGCGTCTTCACCTTGTAAAATAATTTGTTGAACTAACCAGCGGTTTTTCATTTTAGTAATATTAAAGTCACCGGTCATATTGAGTCCCAAATTATTATTTACAGTAACTATACCGGAATAATTTTTAAAATCAGTATCAAATCTAAAATTGGAATTAATTTCTGAAAATTTTATCTGTAGCGGTGTTTCTTCAAACAACTTTTCAGGAATTACAATATTGTTAACGTTTATATTACCTTTCAACTGCTGATTTTCAGATTGTAAAAAAGTCATTTGTCCGTCTAATAACATATCTGCAATTGAACCACTAATAGGATTTGCATTAATTATTCTATTGTTTATATTTACTTTAGTATCATTAAGTATGAACGAATAATCGATATCATGGTGTTTGATGAAAAGTGAATCTAAATATATATTTAGTCCATTTTCGTTTGGTTGAATTGCACTCATAATGTTTAAATCAATCAGATGAGTTGAATCAGCTAAAGCGACCGCAAGAGTTCCGTCAAAACTGATTTGGTCAATCTTTATCGGAAATTTGCTATAATCTAAATCAGGAAGTACAAATACTTTCTTTTCAGTATTATTTTGGATTGCTTGTTGAAAGTAAAAATCATAAACATTCAATTCCTTCAAATGCAAATTTCCGGTTAATGATTGAATTACATTGAATTGCGCAGTTAATTCCGGTATGTAAATTATTGTACCGTTTTCATGAGTTATTTCGATATTTTTACTATTAACTTGTTTAAAAAGATGCCCGCTTAATTCTCCGATTGATAGATCCCAGCCACTTTCTTTTAGAACCTTCCTGTTTAAAATATTTTCAACTCTATATTTCCACACTCCGGGATATGATAGAATAAAAACTCCAAACAACGGAATTAGAATCAATAAAATTATCTTGATTAAGTTCTTCATTAATATTATTTATACCACTCAAGTTTACAACATTCATATAGAGTAGTTCCACATACAAAAAAGCATTCCGTAATGGTAAAAACCCCCAAGGTTGTGACCTGTCCGTTGTCAATCTACGTCCCGCTAAGGCGGGACTACGATTGATAAATAGCTTTTTTAACTGACGAAGCCTTAGTGTAGTCAGTGGCGTAGTCAGTAGCGTAGACGGGAAACCTTGAGGATTTTATACATCTAAAACCCTGGAAGATTGTTAGGACCTTCCAGGGTTCTTATAGATTATTTAATCATAATCAGACAAAGTATAACCTTCCGGTAATTGCGGTGGGTTTTGACCGCCCCAATCGTCATCTAATCCAAAATAGTTAGGATAATACTTATCTTCGCTTAGTATATAAATATGGTTCAAATTAATTGACAGCACATTATTTATAATAAAACCAGTATTATATTTTAGTCCGCCAACCAATTCCAATTCGTGGAAAGATATAAATTCCGCTATTTGCATAATAATCTTTCATAACGCCAGTTTCAAATCTAAAATAAAAATGCTCATTAATAAAATTAATGTCAAACCCAAGACCTGAATAATAGCCACCGGTTAGTCCTCTAACTAAATACAAGCCACCATTTAAAAAATAAATAACGTCCAATCTTTTAATCTTAGTTAGATAAGCAATTTCTATTTTTGTTTCGAAATATTCTAAAGTAATACTAGTACCAATATTTGCTTTGAAATCGATAGAATTACAGCGAATACCACCCTCAAAATAAGGCAAGGGAAGGATTATAAACAACTCCGAAAGTCCCAAACCAAAAACATATGCTTTTTTAAAATTAGTTGAATCTGCACTTTCCAGTTCATTAAATAGATTATTGACATAAATATTTTCATTATCTGTCACTATTTGATTACTAAATTGTTTAAATAGGACTGCATCCTGTGCAAACAAAAAAGCTGAACCAAATAGCATAAAGAATATATTTTTCAAACCATTATTCCTTCGCGACAAATTCATGACCAAAGAATATCGTTATTGCTTATCATGGAATAAACAGATTTATTAAATGAACACCCCATAATCAAAGATCAATCATAATCTGCCAAAGTATAACCCTCTGGCAGTTGTGGCGGGTTGTCACCTCCTGAATCGCCGCCTAGTCCAAAATAGTTGGGATAAAATTTATCTTCACTTAATATATAAATAGAATTTAGATTAATTGATAATATATCATTAGTGATAAACCCAGTATTGTAACTATCGATATCAACCGGCAGTGATAATCGGCCAACAATATCTAATGACTCTTTATCATAAATAGTAATAAACTCATGATATATCACATAAATTTGGCTGTCATTTTGAATTAAGTAAAAATTAAAGTCCTCAATTTCTACATTTTTAACAACATTCAAATCATAATCCAGTTTATATAACCAAGGACCTTCTATACCATAGTATGCACCGGCTGTATAAATATAATTATTATCATAAGCTAGGTTACTTCCATATTTATTTGTTTTTAATATTCTATTATTAACCGGATCATATTTTGTGAGCTTACAGCTATCTGACAAACTGCACCACGCTGAATTCAAATATATAAAACCGTTTTGCTTGAACATACCGGTTGTACCTTCACCGCCGGTACTGTCAATCGTTATTAATAAATCAACATCATAAGTATCTCGATCAATTGAACCTATACCAATTCGAGAACCTTCGCGATCACCACGTAAATACACTTTATTATCTAAAAAAACAAATACACTTGGCCTCTCTAATTCTTCCGGCATTTCTATCCGTTTATAGACTCTCTCAGTATGGGGATCAATAACATATATTTGCCTTGCCAAAGGTAAATCGCCTTTTGCTAAGAATGGTACAGCAATCCATAGGAATCCTTCCTTGTCAAACTTAACATGACTCGAGATATTTTTAGTATTAATCGTTTTAACCAGTTCCGGTTTCTTATCTGCATTTATCCTGACTATTCCAACACCTCTATACAATGAAATTGCAATAAACTTGGAATATTCTTGCCGGTTTACTGGTTGGTCTTTTGCGTATTCGTTCGTCTCCAGTCTTTGACCTTCATCTAACTCTACATCATTATCAAAGGGGTTCCATATACTACAAGAATTAATGGAAAAATATGCAAATGTTATTAGTACAGAAACTAATACTGACGTGATATATTTAAATTTCATCAAGAAAATTTACTAAATATTTATGTTACCACTATGGTTTCTTAAAATAGAAATAATAAAGATAACCTGTCAAATCAAATGGTTTTACCCAATATCCACCATTATAGTCGAGGTCAACACCTATTGCTTCTTTGTAAGCGCGCCATACTAATAGCGAACAATACCAATGCGCATTATCAGTCTTTTGTGCGGTAATTTTGTAGGGTTCACCTAATTGATTTCTTGCAAACTGAACCGCTTTTTGAATAGCAGTGCTTGATGTTGTTCGATACATCATTATCATGTGGTTTATATCAGTTTGATCATAAAAATTTCTTTTAAACGGTCTTTCTACTACGCGCTTCTCAGAACCTTTAATAGCTTCTATAACATAAGTGTAATCGCTGGTAACATCACCATTTGTTAAACCGCCGTTACTTAATTTTGATACTATTGCAGAATGTCCCGGATTTAAAAATCGGTCTAAAGAACGAGACATATAATCACCTACATTAAGGCAATACATTGGGATAACATCTTTCAGATTTTTGGTAGTAAATATATCTGGTTCATAATATGTTCTACCTCCACTACTTGAACCTCCGGTTCCACTACCACCACTTGTTGGTACACCTCCACCTTCATAAGGATCACCTGCATAATAGGGGACTGTCTCCAGTACTTTACCTAATGTACCAGTTTCAGAAGCACCAAAAGTATCAAATACTGCATTTAAATCAAAAACATCATCAACTGTAAGTCTATCGTCTTTTTTGACCATTTTGTTGTATGTTTGTAAATCAGTAAAATATGTTTTTACTTTTTCTTTACTTTTCTTTTCAATATGCTTATTAATCATTTTATTATATGATTGCTTGTTATGTAACTTGTTAGAGTCATCAAAGACCAATGGTATCAATGCTTTTTCTTTAGTCCTCCCAATACCATTGCCTTTAGAAGAAACCTTGTCCAAAGCTCTATCACTCGTAATATCATCTATCTCTTCTTCCGTAAACATCATACCGGTTTCTTGAAAATCCTCAAATGTAGCTTGTTGGCTGCCAGTTTAGTTTTTTGGTTCGGTAATATTATTTTCGCATCCGAACATCAAGAAGATTGTTGAAAACAATACTAACATTAATAATTTATACATTAAATGTTACTCCTATTTTATCAGTTAATTTATACTATACTTATTTAGTATTATATTAACCATACCTCCCCCCTAAAATGCAAGAACTAATTTATTTATTATGTATATTTTAAATCAAAAAAAACCCTCAAGGTTTTTACCTGTCCGTCGTCAATCTACGTCCCGCTAAGGCGGGACTACGATTGATAAATAGCTTTTTAACTGACGAAACCTTGGTGTAGTCAGTTAGCGTAGACGGAAAACCTTGAGGGTTTTATACGCTAATTTGTATATTTTACTTAATCAACCACTTCAAAATCGGCATCTTCTATTTCATCTTCGCCTTTTTTACCTTTTCCGGGCTTCTTCGGTTCAGCGCTATCAGCTTGTGGGGCTTCTTCAGTTTTAGCAGTATCATACATTTTTGTTGCCAAACCTGACCAAATAGTATTTAGATTTTCCATTTCAGATTTTATGTCATCAATATTACTACCACTATTTGCAGTCTTTAATTTTTCAACTGCATCGGCTAAAGATTTCTTATCAGCGTCGTCAAGCTTTTCATCAAATTCTTTAATGTTTTTCTCAGTTTGATAGACCAATTGTTCAGCTTGATTTCGGAGGTCAATCTCCTCACGTTTCTTTTTATCTTCAGATTCATACTTCTTGGAATCATTTACCATCTTTTCGACTTCTTCATCGGATAAACCGCTGGATGCTTCAATACGAATACTTTGCTCTTTACCGGTTGCCTTATCTTTTGCACTAACATTTAGAATACCATTTGCATCGATATCAAATGTTACTTCGATTTGCGGTATTCCTCTCGGTGCCGGCGGTAATCCATCAAGATGGAATCTTCCGATTGTTTTGTTATCCACCGACATCTGACGTTCACCCTGCAATACGTGAATTTCAACAGTTGTTTGACTGTCAGCTGCTGTACTAAAAACTTGAGATTTTTTCGTAGGAATTGTTGAGTTACGCTCAATCAATGGGGTCGAAACATTACCTAATGTCTCAATTCCAAGCGATAAAGGTGTAACATCTAACAGTAGTATATCATCTACCTCACCGGCTAATACACCACCTTGAATTGCTGCGCCTAAAGCGACTACTTCATCAGGGTTAACACTGCGGTTTGGCTCTTTGCCAAAAATATCTTTTACAATTTCTTGAATCTTAGGAATACGAGTTGAACCACCAACTAAAATAACTTCATCAATATCAGAAGCAGATAGTTTTGCATCTTTCAGCGCTTTTTTACACGGTTCAATTGTACGATTAAACAGATCTTTGGTTAATTCTTCAAATTTTGCGCGAGTCAAAGACATATTTAAATGTTTTGGACCGGAAGAATCAGCTGTTACAAACGGTAAATTAATTTCTGTCTGTTTAGATGAAGACAGTTCCTTCTTTGCGCTCTCAGCAGCTTCTTTTAAACGTTGTAGAGCCATAGGATCTTTGCGCAAGTTAATTCCATCACTTTTCTTAAACTCATCGGCAATCCATTCAATCAATTTTTGATCAAAATCGTCACCACCTAAGTGAGTGTCACCATTGGTTGATTTTACTTCAAAAACACCATCTCCTAGCTCCAAAACCGAAATATCGAAGGTACCTCCACCTAAGTCGAATACCGCTATTTTTTCGTCCTTCTTTTTATCCAAACCATAGGCTAAGGCAGCTGCTGTAGGTTCATTAATAATTCTCCGTACATTTAATCCTGCTATTTTTCCGGCATCTTTAGTTGCCTGACGTTGTGAATCATTAAAATAAGCCGGAACAGTTATAACTGCATCGGTATTTTTGGTTCCAAGATGATCGTCAGCCATCTGTTTAAGTTTTTGTAGAATCATTGCGCTAATTTCAGGTGGTGTATATTCTTTCCCTCCTGCTTCAACAGTTACAGAACCTGATTTTGTCTTTCCAACCTTAAAAGGTACTTCTTCAATTTCCGTTCCTACCTCATTGCGCATACGGCCCATAAATCGTTTAATTGAATAAACCGTATTTTCCGGATTTGTTACCGCTTGGCGTTTGGCAGGTTGTCCTACCAATCTTTCATCTTTTTTCGTAAACGCTACAACCGATGGTGTAGTCCGTCCCCCTTCAGGACTTGTGATAATTGTTGGTTCGCCACCTTCCATTACGGCTACACAGGAATTGGTTGTTCCTAAATCTATACCTATAATTTTTGACATTATTAAAATACTCCTAATATAATTTTATAAATCAATATATTTGTTACAATTAATGTGCCAAAGGATGTTATCTAACAATATGGCATAGATTATTACAATTCGTCTATTATTGGCAGAGTTATGAACGTGTTAAGGTATTAAATATCGATATGTCATCGCGAGCGAAACGTAGTGGAGCGAAGCAATCCCATACTGTTGGGAGATTGCTTCGTCGCTCTGCTTCTCGCAATGACAATATTTATAATGTTTATATTTTCTCTGTGCCTCAGTGACTTTGTGGTAAACATTCAACACTCAAAATTTAACATTTAAAATTTCTTTCCCCTGATCCCTAAACCCTATCATTAAGAACACCATGATCTAAGATAAATTGTCTTTCTCCAATTGAAGCTACTTCCTCATTATGAGTAGTAATTACTAAGGATTGTTCAAAATCCTTGCTAATATTTTTAAACAATTTTAATAATTTTTTCGCATTTCCTGCGTCGAGATTGCCGGTTGGTTCATCAGCAAATATTATTGACGGATTATTTATCAATGCTCGCAATACTGCAACTCTAAGCCGTTCTCCACCGGAAAGCTGTGATGGATAATGCTCTTTACGTTCCTTTAAACCAACATAATCAAATAATTCCACAGCGCGCTTGGTTTTGCTATCGGTATTGCCAACAATTTGAGTAGGAATCAATACATTTTCAAACGCTGTAAATTCCGGTAATAAATGGTGGAATTGGAATATGAAACCAATTTCATGGCTGCGTAAAAGCGCCAATTGATTCTCTTTCAAAGTATTGATATCGGTTTGATTAATTTTAATTGAGCCTGAATCCGGTGTATCCAAAGTTCCAAGAATGTGTAAAAGTGTGGATTTACCTGAACCGGACGGTCCCATAATTGTTATGGTTTCTTGCTTATCAACACTAATATTTAAATTGGTAAGCACCGGTAATTTTTTTACACCATTTCTGAAAGATTTGTATATATTTTTAGCTTCTAATATCATTTTTCTAAATGCACTGCTTCCTTTGGTTCAATTAACATCGCTCTTTTTGCAGCGATGTATGATGATAATATTATTAATAAAAATGCTATAAAAGGAACCAAGATTACGTCCCAAACTGATAATACCATCGGTAGCGTATCGAAAGCATAAATATCTTGCGGAAGTGGTAAAAAGCCAAGATAATTTTGTAATATCACTATTCCTATACTTAATACTAAACCAACGACAGCACCAATTCCACCAATTAAAATCCCTTGTTTAATTATTATAGTTTTAATCACATTAGCTGAAGCACCTAAAGTTCTTAATATTCCAATTTCTCTTATTTTTTGATAAGTGACCAATACCAAAGTTGATGTCAAATTGAATGCTGCAACCAATACAATTAAACTCAATACAATAATTGCTCCAATTCGTTCCATCCGCATGGCATTAAATAAACCTTCGTGAATATCTTCCCAACTTTCAATTCTTGCATTCGAACCAAAATGTGAATGCATTTCTTCTTTTACTGCATCAATATTATTTCGATCAATAAGTCTGGTATCATATCCATCTACAGATTTTTTTCTTAAAAATAATTGTTTGCCATATTTTAATGGAATGAATACGATTCTATCATCATAATCAAGTACGTCAATTTGAAATATTCCTGCTACTTCGACATTCAATATGCGCGGTAAACCGATTTGTATCGGATTATCAATAGGACTCATTATTTTAATATTATCACCAACTTCAACTTGTAATCGTTCAGCTAATAAAGTGCCTAATAATAATTGTGGAGTATTTTTTTTAACCACAATAGAATCAAGACCAAGATTATAAAATTCATTAATTTGATCAAAAGATACAGCTTTAAATGATACCATTCTTACACTATTATTGCTCGTTAGCACAACTCCTTTACGTTCCATAAAGGGTACAATTTGAAAAATATTACTGTCGCTTTCTAAATATTCATAAACATCTTGAGCCATATTTGATTTGATTTTTGAAAATCGCAGATCTCCTTCAAATCCTATTATTTTATCAGCAACTTGTAATTCAAAACCGTTTAGTACTGCGATCGAAATAATTAAAGCAAAACAGCCAATAGCCATCCCGATAATGGCTATCCAACCGGTAAATCTACTCGTTCCGGCGCCCTTACCACCAAGCATAAACCTTTTTGCAATATATGTAGAAAATTTCATTCGTATTTTAATGCTTCGGCTGGATTAATTTTGCTCGCTCTATACACGGGCCAAAGTGAGGCAATAATTGCTGAAATAATTCCAACCGATGTAATTAATAAAGTATTTAACCAATTAATTTTTATAGGTATATGATCCATAAAATAAATATCTTCCGGTAAAGTAAATATTTGAAATTTAATTTGCAAGAGTGCTAATCCAATGGCGATTATTAAGCCCAATAACGAACCCAATACACCAATAATTAGTCCTTCTAGCAGGAAAATTCGCTTAATATGCTTTTTACTTAATCCGAGAGAAAGTAGCGTTCCTATTTCGCGTACTTTTTCAAATATAATCATGGATAAAGATGATATAATATTTACGATCCCAACAAAGGAGATCATTCCAAATATTATTAATATCGGCCATTTTTGTAGATTAATCCAATCAAATAAAATTTTATGCTTATCTATCCATGAGAGTACAAAGTAGGGATATCCCAACTCAGATTCCAAATGTTGATATAATGTTTTGACATCATCCAAATTATTTGTGAATAACATATGTCCGCTAACTCTGTTAATTGAGTTAAATATATACTGAGCGTCGGCAATATCAATGTAAACTACTGTTTTATCATATTCCAACAAACCTGAATGAAAAAGTCCGATTACAGTGAATTGTCGAAACCGTTGACTTCCGGAAATTCTTCCGATTGATTGTAAATCAAATAATACGATTTTTTCGCCGATTTCTACTCCTAAATCTTCAGCTAACCGTTTACCAATAATAATCGATTTAGATTTAAACTCAGTTGTACCATCAGTAACAATAGATGATAATATAGAATCCCTACCGGTTTTACTTAATCCGATTGTGATTACACCATCAGCATTAGATCCTTTACGAAGTAAAGCAGGACTTTGTAAATATGATGAAATAGAATAACCTACCGGACTTTTTTGAAGGACGCTGTCTAAAACTGCATCATATTCATTTAGAGTACGGTTCATAAAATGTTCTACTCTGATGTGTCCATCGAATTGAGCGATTTTTTTTGAAATTGTTGATTCGAATCCTTCTAGAATACTAAATGTCAAAACCAACGCTGCGATTCCTAATCCCAAACCAAGGATTGATAATATTGCCGCAAAGGTAGTAAAACTTCCCTTTTGAGGCGCTTTTAAATGGCGAAAGGCGATCTGTCTAACTAATCTATAACTCAAGAACTTACCAACTCATAAACTCATTAACTTCAATACTCACTAACTATTATCACGAAGAGTTGGAAATAATATAACATCTTTAATCCACCTATTATTGGTCAATAGCATAACCAATCGGTCAATACCGATTCCTACTCCTCCAGCCGGCGGCATTCCACTTTCGACTGCTTGTAAGAAGTTTTCATCTACAGGATGTGCTTCTTCATCACCGGCCTTAGCTAACTTTGCTTGACTTTCAAACCGTTCCCTTTGATCAATTGGATCGTTAAGTTCAGAAAAAGCATTAGCAAATTCCATTCCACCAATAAATAATTCAAATCGCTCAACTAAATCAGGATTACCTCCGCGATGTTTTTTCGCTAAAGGCGATATTGCCTTAGGATAATCAATTACAAACGTAGGCTCGATTAGGTTCGGTTCGACAAGTTTACTCATCAATAAATCTAAAATTTGACCGTAATTTGATTGAGGAGAAACATCAATTTTAAATTTGCCACATATTTTAATCAATTCCTTTTCATTTAATTGTGAAACGTCAGTATCGGTTGCATCACTTAATAAATCGAAAATTGGTTTACGTGCGAATTTTTTTGAAAGATCAATTTCCATATCATCCCAAGTAAGTTTTAAATCACTAATTTTATCAGCTACAGTTTGAAATAATTTTTCCACAAAATTCATCATATATTCATAATCCACGTAAGCTTGATAGAACTCCAATGAAGTAAACTCAGGATTATGATTTCGATCAATTCCTTCATTACGGAAATTCTTTGACAATTCATAGACTTTATCAAAACCACCAATAATTAATCTTTTTAGATATAATTCATCTGCAATCCGTAAATAGAGTTCTTGATCCAAAGTATTGTGGTGAGTTAAAAATGGTCTGGCATTTGCGCCGCCATATAATGGTTGAAGTATTGGTGTTTCAACTTCTATAAATCCATTATTATCTAGAAATTGTCTAATAGAAGATATGATTTTTGCACGTTTTATAAACGTTTCTTTTACATCGTGATTTACAATTAAATCCAAATGCCGATTCCGGTATCGTTGTTCTTTGTCAGCAAATGAATCAAACTCCTTACCCTCTTTTTCCTTAACAATCGGAATTGGACGAATACTTTTTGATAAAATTGTTATAACGTTTGCATGGATTGAAGTCTCACCCATTTTAGTTTTAAATACGTAACCCTCAACGCCGATAAAATCACCAATATCAAGGAGTTTAAAATTTTGATATGCATCAACTCCAATATCATCTCTTCTAACATATATCTGTATCCGGCCTACTTCATCCTGAACATGACAAAATGATGCTTTCCCCATTTTTCGTAGAGACATTAATCTGCCTGCAATGGTAACTGTTTTCCCTTCAAGTTGCTTTTCATCCTTTAATATGTCTTCACTTTTGTGAGAAGCAGAATAGGAATATGGATATGGATTTACTCCACTATTTGTGATCTTTTTTAATTTTTCTAAACGGAAATTAATTATTTGTTTTAAACTGCTATGTTCCTCTGTCATCAGAAATCCTTATATATCATTAATTATCAATTTGTTGTATCAACCAAGCATGGATGAATTGGTCAATATCACCATCCATTACAGCTTGGACATTACCGGTTTCAAACTTAGTACGATGATCCTTAACCATGTTATAAGGATGGAAAACATACGACCTTATTTGACTACCCCAACCAATATCCATTTTTTGATCTTCAATTTTTTTATTTGCTTCTTTTTCCTTGTCCAATTCCAACTGTAATAAACGCGCCTTTAAAACTTTCATCGCTTGCGCCTTATTTTTATGCTGAGAACGCTCATTTTGGCATTGCGCAACAGTCCCGGTTGGAATATGAGTAATCCGTACAGCTGAATCAGTACGATTTACATGCTGTCCGCCTGCTCCGCTTGCGCGATACGTATCGATGCGCAAATCGGAGGGATTCATATCAATTTCAATTTCTTCATCTGATAATGGATAAACAAATACAGAAGCAAAAGATGTATGCCTTCGACTATTAGCATCAAATGGGGAAATTCGCACTAAGCGATGTACACCCGCCTCAGCTTTCAATAGACCGTATGCATAATCTCCATGAACTTCTAATGTTATATCCTTAATACCAGCTTCATCACCCGGTTGATAATCTATTATTATTTTTTTAAAATTCTTACGTTCAATCCATCGTGAGTATAAGCGGTATAACATATCAGCCCAATCTTGGCTCTCTGTACCACCTGCACCCGGATGGATTGTTAATATTGCATCTGATATATCTTGTTCACCACCAAGTTTCAGTTTTAATTCAATATCCCCTATTTCTGATTCATATTCAGACAGTTCCTCAACAATATCTGATTCTGATTCTTCATCGGATTTGGCGAATTCAAATAATACTTCTAAATCACTATGGCGACGTTCCAAAATCTGCCATAGCTCAATTTCTTTTTCAATAAGTGATATTTTTTTTAGAACGGATGATGCTTTATTACTATCGTTCCAAAAATCAGTTGCAGTTGATTTCTTACGTAGTTTTACTAAAATGGATTCCTTTGAATCAAAGTCAAAGATGCCTCCGTAGTTCATTATACTTTAACTCGGTTTTAATAAATCGGTCTTTTAATTCGTTTAAATTCATTAATCAAAATTAGGAATTAATAATTATAATAATAAAAATTACTTTAATATGTAATATTGCAGATTATAATAGTAAAAAATAGAGAACTAATTGTGTCGATTTCCATTGACTAACACTCACTCAATACTAAAAACTAATA
>JAUWFQ010000046.1 GCA_030606865.1 bacterium | reverse complement strand
ACTATTTATCTCGCAAATAAAATACGATTCTTACGTAGAAGTCGGGGGATTGTACCCCAACCAATATTTGTTAAATCCAAAGGTGCCCCCATTTTAGCAGTTGGTGGCGAGTTGAAAAACACTGTTTGCCTTCTCAAAGATGATAAAGCCATTGTGAGTCAACATATCGGCGATTTAGAAAATATCGAAGCCTACAATTTTTTTAAAATGACTATTGACCATCTTCAAAGAATATTTGATGTAAAACCAGAATTGATAGTACATGATATGCACCCACAGTATTTTTCAACACAATGGACGAGAGAGCAATCTGACATTCAAACAATTGCTGTTCAACATCATCATGCTCATCTTGCAGCTTGTATGGCTGAAAATCAACTAACTGAACCGGTAATTGGAATAATAATGGATGGTACTGGTTATGGTACCGATGGAACAATTTGGGGCGGTGAAATACTAATCGGTGATTATAAAAATTTTGATAGATTCGCCCATTTCGAGTCAATGCCCCTTCCGGGTGGAGATGCAGCAATTAAATCGCCATGGCGAACAGCAGTAAGTTATTTACACAAAACATTTGACGGCTCAATACCAAATTTGCCATTTATTGATAATCACGATATTGAACCAATTGTCGAAATGGTCAATAAGAATGTCAACAGTCCATTAACTTCAAGTTGCGGAAGGTTATTTGATGCAGTCGCTGCTATGAGCGGAGGCAGACAAACAATCCGTTACGAAGCGCAAGCAGCAATTGAATTAATGCAAGCATTTAAATCAACGGCTGTTAGACCATTTTCATTTATTATTGAACAAAAAAATAATCATCGAGAAATTTTATTACAACCTATCATCAGATCGGTTGTCAGATCTATTCAAAATAATGAATCATTTTCTAAAATAAGCAGTCGATTTCATACAACATTAATTCAAATATATTTAGAAATAGCAAAAGAAACACGAAATGAAACCGGAATCAATCAAATAGTATTGAGTGGTGGTGTTTTTCAAAATATGGTTTTATTCGAGCAAACCATTTTAGCGCTTGAAAAAGCAAATTTTAAAGTTTATACTCATAGTCAAGTTCCAACCAATGATGGAGGAATTTCACTTGGACAGGCAATGATTGGGAGAAACAAAATTAATTAGGAATTATTATGTGCTTAGGGATACCAGGAAAAGTTGAAAAAATATTTGATGAAAACGGTTTAAAAATGGGGAATATTAATTATAGTGGAACTATAAATAAAGCGTGTTTGGAATATGTTCCGGAAATAAAAGTCGGGCAATACACGGTTGTTCATGCCGGATTTGGAATTTCAATAATAGATGAAGAAGAAGCTATGAAATCCTATGAAGCATGGGAGGTGCTAGTAGAATTTGCTGCAAAAGATGGAGTTGATTTATATGGAAATCCACTTGAAGAGTCTAAGGATTTAATTAAATAAATGAAATATTTAGATGAATTCCGCGATCCAGTAATCGCAAAACAAATATTATCTGAAATTAAAAAAACTATTACCCAACCATGGGTAATTATGGAAGTTTGCGGAGGTCAAACCCATTCAATATTAAAAAATGGTATTGATCAAATTCTTCCAAAAGAGATCGAACTAGTACATGGTCCCGGATGTCCGGTTTGTGTTACTCCATTAGAAATTATTGATAAAGCCCTAGCCATCGCATCGCTACCGAACGTAATCTTTACCAGTTTTGGAGATATGCTGCGTGTGCCGGGAAGTAATAAAGATCTCTTTCAAGTAAAATCGGAAGGCGGCGATGTTCGCATTGTGTATTCACCTTTGGAAGCATTAAAGATTGCTCGAAATAATCCCGATAAGGAAGTTGTCTTCTTTGCTATCGGTTTTGAAACAACTGCACCCGGTAACGCAATGGCGATATACCAAGCACATCGCGAAGGAATAACAAATTTTTCCGAATTAGTTAGCCACGTTCTTGTTCCACCTGCAATGACGTTGCTCTTGTCATCGCCAAAAAATCGTGTGCAAGCATATTTAGCTGCCGGACATGTTTGCACAATTATGGGATGGAGGGAATATGAACCCATCGCTAAGCAATACAAAGTACCAATTATACCAACCGGTTTTGAACCGATTGATATTCTTGAAGGTATCTTATTGGCAGTTCAACAATTAGAAGAGGGTCGCTACGAAGTTGTTAATCAATATCTACGCGCAGTACAGCGTGATGGTAATCGCCCTGCGCAGGATATAATTAGCAAAATATTTGAAGTAGGAAATCGAAAATGGCGGGGAATCGGTGAAATACCGCAAAGCGGACTGCTAATACGTGACGAGTTTTCAATTTATGATGCAGAAAAAAAGTTTAATGTTGGCAACATCATTACACAAGAATCTGATGAATGCATCGCCGGAGTAATATTACAAGGACTAAAAAAGCCACACGAATGTCCTGCTTTTGGAAAAGAGTGTACACCAATGAATCCGTTGGGGGCAACTATGGTATCAAGCGAAGGAGCTTGTTCCGCGTATTATAAATATCAAAGGATAAAAAATGACTAATTTTGATATCAACTCAATGTCTTGTCCTTTACCTAAAATGGATTTTGATACCATACAATTAGCTCATGGAGCTGGTGGGAAATTATCATCCGATTTAATAGAAAAATTATTTCTCCCACGATTTGGCAATCAAACATTAAATAAGCTCGAAGACCAAGCCATACTTGAGAATCCCGGTAAACGTTTGGCTTTTACAACCGATTCATTTGTGGTTGACCCCATCTTTTTTCCAGGAGGAAACATTGGTGACCTTGCTATTAATGGCACAATTAATGATGTTGCGATGAGTGGCGCAAAACCACTTTATTTAAGTGTCGGTTTTATCCTTGAAGAAGGACTATCTTTAGAGTTATTACATCAAATTGCATTATCCATGGAATTTGCTGCAAAACAGGCCGGTGTGCAAATCGTTACCGGTGATACAAAAGTTGTAAATAAAGGAAGCTGTGACAAGCTGTTCATTAATACATCAGGAATTGGTACTGTTCCCAGTGAAGTTAATATTTCAGCAGCAAATATCCAACCGGGTGATAAAATTATTATTTCCGGCACCGTTGCCGATCATGGTATGGCGGTTATGACGACTCGTGAAGATCTTTCTTTTAAATCACAGATACAGAGCGATACAACAGCACTAAACGGATTGGTAGATGAAATGCTAAATGTATCGAAAGATATTCACGCTATGCGCGATCCGACACGTGGCGGAGTGGCAACAACTCTGAATGAATTTGCCCGTCAATCAAATGTTGGAATTCAACTTTATACAGATTCAGTTCCCGTAAAACCGGAAGTAAACGGCGCTTGTGAAGTTCTTGGAATCGATCCGCTCTATGTTGCGAATGAAGGAAAATTAATCGCTGTTGTTCCTGGCAATATCGCCGATGAAATGTTATCTGCGATGCAAGCAAATAAATTGGGAAAAGATGCTAAAATAATCGGTGAAGCCGTTACAGAAAACCTGGGAATCGTAGTACAAAGTACCGGTTTTGGTGCAAACCGCATAGTTGATATGCCAATTGGTGAACAATTACCTAGAATTTGTTAGAGAGGAAAAATGGAATTACAAATATTAATTTGGACAGCTATTTCAATCGGATTTATCCATACCATTATTGGTCCAGACCATTATCTACCTTTTATTATGATCGGCAGAGCCAGACAATGGACAATTTTAAAAACAATGTGGGTAACTATTCTATGTGGTATTGGACATGTTATCGGATCTGTTTTGTTGGGGATTGTTGGCGTCATGTTAGGTCTTTCAATAGGTTTACTTGAAAATGTTGAAACCGTTAGAGGAGATATTGCCAGTTGGCTCTTAATTGGATTTGGTATAGCTTACGCCGCTTGGGGTATCCGCATCGGGTTTCGTGCTGCTGAACATACACATGAACATACTCACGATGAACAGGGAATGCACCAACATTCACACCATCATTTAGGGAGTCACGCACATTTACACGGTAATCCAAAATCGATTACACCGTGGGCATTGTTTATAATATTTGTTTTAGGTCCGTGTGAACCACTAATTCCTATATTGATGTATCCGGCTGCCCAGGGTAGCTGGATGGATTTAACTTGGGTCACACTCGCATTCGGAGTTACTACAATTGGAACAATGACTTTTGTAGTATTCATAATATCAAAAGGGTTATTAAAGATAAATTTAGGCTTTTTAGAAAAATATACTCACGCTATCGCCGGACTTATTATTGCCTTGGCGGGACTGTCAATTAAATTACTTGGATTATAAATTTATTTTAGGGTAATTGAAAGACTGATAGCAGTGCTTCATAAGCTCGATCAAAATCCTCATCCTTTATCAAACAACAAATTGAGGAGATAGATGTTGAAATTCCAAGGATGTTTACATCGGCTTTGCCGAGTGCAGAACACATTTCACCGCTAATCGCAGGTTTTTCTCGGAAATGAGGTCCATAAACTGTAAGCGATGAGATATTAGGAATTTCCTCAGCTTTTTGTTTTTTATTGCCATTTTTTTGTAATCTAATGATATTTACAGCCTCTTTTGCATCACGTGGATTAATACAAATTGTCATATTTGCTAATCCATTACAATCTTCACCCTCAGCAATAAAATGTAAATTTATGTTAGCACGACCAATCTCTGTTAATATTTGTCCGGCTAATCCCGGTTTATTCGGTACACCGACCACTTTTAACATTGTATAATTATTGGCTTGAAGAATTCCACCAACTAAGATTTTGCTCATTTTAACGGAAACCTCACCGTAAAAGTTGATCCTTTTCCTATTTCACTTTCAACAAATACTTCACCATTTTCTTGTTCAACCATTTTTTTGATAATGCTCATCCCAAGCCCAGTGCCTACTGCTTCAAATTTCTTAGCATTTCCTGCACGATAAAATTCTTTAAATATTTGTTTCTGTTCCTCTTTCGGAATTCCAATTCCTGTATCGGAAATCATTAAGTACCAATAGTCATCATCTAAATCAGTTTTGATTGTTACCTTGCCTCCATTTGGAGTATATCGAACAGCATTTGATATCATATTAGTAATAATATTTTCAAATACAAATTTATCCAATTGGAATCCTTTGCGTTGCTTACAAATTGTTTCTATCAATTGAATATTTTTTTCTTCTGCAATTGGTCGATAATAATCGATAACCTCAGGTATATGCTCGCACGGCACAACCAATTCAGGTTCATGTTTTTCCTCTTTCTCTTCATAAGAGAGTGAAACTAAATCCTTTAAAATATCTATCATCTGAACAGTACGTTTTCTACCGCGTTCTAACATATCTCTCGCTTTTGGTTTGAGGTTATTATCCATAACATCTAAAACCACATTAATCGCGCTCTGAACAGCGATAATTGGACTTTTTAATTCATGGGAAACAAATCTAAAGAATAGCATTTTTTCTTTATCAGTTTTTTCTAATTCTTCTTTCTGAGCAAATATTAGATTTTTAACTTTTTTATGCCGCATCATTAAAGTAACACCGATGTAAGTGCTAGTAAATATTGTAACATAAAACACGGATAAAGCTATTATAATATCGGATATATTATATACTTTTACACCATTTGAATAGTGAGAGAGTATTTGTAAGTATTCCATCAAAACTAGCATAGATAGTAACAATACTGCTACACCAGCAATAATAAATGCCTGATATTTCTTTTCAAATATCACGGATGCAATAATTATATAAAACAGATAAATCAAATGTAACGGAGAATCAATTCCACCTGTGAAATGGGTTAAAGCGGTAAGTAGTATGTAATCAACTACTATTTGTGCAAATACAATGTTTTCTTCCGTTCTTAAGTATTTTGGGTTACGTTTCTTTAAATAAAAAAGTATCAACGAATTAAATACTAATAGAACAACTACTATACCAATTAATGCAGGATAGGGATAGTTTTCTAACTTAAAAAGAAATAATACTAAAATAAAGATTGATAGAGCAATGGATGATGCCCACCGCAGATTAATTAACCATAAGTTTTTCCTACGTAACGAATTAGGTGTATAAAAGGAATATTTAATACTTGGTTGAAAAGGTTCTTTAGGCAACCGATAAATTCCTTTTAACTGTATCTAATAATACCTGTGGATTTACAGGTTTTTCTATGAATTCATTGACCGGCAGAAAGTCCTCATCGCGCTGCATATCAAACTTAAAACCTGTTTGCGCACCAACAGCAGTAATCATTAAAATTGGAATATCTTTTATTTCTTCATCATTACGTATTTGATATGCTATATGGAATCCTTCATCAAGAGTGCCCATCATTACATCCAAAATCAGTAAATCCGGTTTTTCTTTCTTCAATATTTCCAATCCTTTTTGACCTTCCTGTGCATCAATTACTTCGTAATTATCCGTTTCAAGTGTGATTCGCATTGCTTCTACGAGATCAATATCGTCATCGATGATCATTATTTTTTTAGGCATAATTTCCTCTGTTTAAAGAATTATTTGTGTATTAAATTAATAATATTTGATACAACTTCAGGAATTGATTGCGTTACTACATTGCTTAATTTCTGAGAAATACCAATATTCTTTGGTTCAATTCCTATAATAGTAATTTTTTCCGGTAAAGAGTCCACCATTTGCGCGATGTTAAATGTTTCAGCCAAACTAATTCCATGAACCGATAAGTTATCCATTTCTATTTTTAACTCAACTTCTTCCTTACAAAATATTTTCACTGTTCCCGGGTTTTCACCCATTTGAGCTGCATCGACAATAACAACATGATCAGCTCCTGAAAAATGATCAATTAATCCTAATGCATCTGTCGCTCCATCGATTAATTCTACATCTTTCATCTCAGGAATTTGTTCTAAAACGTTTAATACGGCGTTTCCGACCCCATCGTCGCCATATAAATCGTTACCTATTGCAATTACTTTTAACCTTGTATCTTTTGTCAAAAATGTTTCCTTATTAAACCCTAACTAATCTTCATTAATAAATTCAACATTTAACATATGAACCGAGCATGAAATACAAGGATCATAAGCCCGTACTAACATTTCTAAATGTTTGATAATATCCTCTTTGGGTTTTTCAATGATCTCGGGAACTAACTTCTTCATATCATCGTCAATATTAGCAAGATTTTGTCCAGTAGGGATAACACAATTTGCATACACAATATTACCACGTCTGTCGTATTCATATTCATGATATAATATACCACGAGGAACTTCTGTTGAGCCAACTCCTCTGCCATACTTGGTTGGAGTTTGGTTTGGTTTTTCGTCTTTCAATCCATCTGCCAATAACTGATCAATGATTTTAATGGAATCCTCAATACAGTGTGCGCATTCAACAACTTGTGCTACACTGTTAAAATATGGATTATAGGTTTTTGGCGTCAATCCTAATTCTTTAGCTGCAGCCTGTGATAACTCCGTCATTTGGTCATAATTATTGTTCCAGCGCGCTAATGCACCAACCATATAACTTGTACGGTTATGCTTGGCATGCTTGCTTGTTGAATGAGGAACAACGAATTCATTAGTCATTTCCATATAATCATGTACGTCCTTTGCTCCGGTATCTGACGAATAAATATCTCCATCATAAAGCGCGTATTCATCTTTATGTTTTAATGAAATGTACTCAGTCTCGCGTGTAAAATTAGGAATCACTCCTGCTAATGATTTTATTGTTTCTACTGTTTCCTTTACATCTGGTAATCCTTCCTCAATTAGTTTCCGTTTTATTCCCGTCAATTCACCAACAGTAGGAATTCGTGTAAATCCGCCTGGGACTGGCGTAATTGGATGAACGGCTCGTCCTGACACAATATCACCAATATCATTGGCTAAACGTTTCATACGCAATGCACGCAGAATCACCTCTTTATGAGTTGGGATTAAAGGAAATACACTTGGCGCTCCAAGTAAATCAGGCGCAACAAGAAAATATACGTGTAATATATTTGATTGCAACGTCGCTCCATTGACCAATAACTTTCTCAGTAATAAAGTCTGTTTTGATATTTCTAAACCCAGTGCATCTTCTGTTGCTTTAAGCGATGTCATTTGGTGCCCTAAAGCACAAATCCCGCAAATTCTCGAGGTAATAATCGCAGCTTCATGAAAACTGCGACCTTTTAACATCGCTTCGAAGTAGCGCATTGCTTCAACAATTTCTAATTCAGCACGTTCTAATTTTCCATCACGCATGTTCACAACTATATTACCGTGACCTTCTACACGCGTCAAATGATGGATATTAATATCTAAATTTTTGCTCATTTTTAACCTTTAATTATTTTGGCAAGCTTTGACTGTGGTCATAGCTGTTAAATAGTAATATTCGTTTTTTCGCTTCATCAAGTGAAATACCGTGTTCAGTCAATATTTCCAACATTGCATTTTTATTTGGGTTGGATATTAAACCGCGGCAGCCGGTACAAAATTGACCGAAACTTGGGCAAATTGCATCGCAACCACCGCGAGTAATCGGACCTAAACAAACCATTCCTTTATCAAATACACATTCATTTTCTTTCAATTTGCATTCAACACAAACTGCTGAATCCGGTTTGATCGGTTCTTGACCGGCTAACAATGATTTCAGCACTTTTAAAAATTCAGGCATACTCATTGGACAACCATCAATTTTATAATCCACTTTAACAATTGCCGAAATCGGCATAGCCGGTAAAGTCGGAAAAAGATATTTGTCATCACCGTAAACAGTTTCGCGCACTTCCTCAATAGGATGTAAATTTTTCATTGCATTTATTCCACCTTGAGTTGCACACGCTCCTAAAGCAATTAACATTTTAGAACGACGTCGAATATCATGAATCCGCTCAACACATGATGGAGTTGATATTGAACCTTCAATAAATGCAATATCATATTCCTCTGCTTTATCATCCATTGCTTCACGGAATTCTACGATATCAATGTGTTCTAAAATATCAAGAAGATCATTTTCCAAATTCAACTTGTTTAATTGACATCCTTCGCAACTTGTAAAATCAAAAAATGCAACTTTTGGTTTAATTTTTGCTTCCGTAGTCATCAGATTGCCTCCTGCAAATGCTTTAATTCCGGATAATGATAAACAGGACCATCTTGGCAAACATACGAATGATTTATTTGGCAATGTCCGCATTTACCAACTCCGCACTTCATTCTTCGTTCTAACGATAAATAGATATTTTCATCAGGAATCCGCTTGGTTTTTAAGGACATTAATACAAATTTATACATGATTGGTGGACCAACTACGGCAGTAATTGTATTCGGTAAGTCTAAGTCCAAACCAGGGATTAAGGTAGTAATAACTCCGGTATTTCCCTTCCATTCGGGTGTACCCTGGTCAACTGTTATGTGATATTCAATATCATTACTCTTTTTCCATAGTTTCAAATCGTCAGGATATAGGAGTTCATCGGGGTTTTTTGCACCGTATAAAATAATTAATCTGCCGTAGTCTTTACGATTATCAATAACATAATTAATCAAAGATCTTAACGGTACAATACCGATACCACCACCAATTATTAAAATATCTTTTCCTTTAAAACTTTTAACATCGAATCCTTTTCCATATGGCCCACGGATACCGACTGTAGAACCGACATCTAATTTGTGTAAAAGTTTTGTCAACATTCCAACTTCTCTAATACATAGTTCAAAACTACCTTTTTTGGTTGGAGACGATGTTACCGATATCGGAGCTTCTCCGGCTCCGAAAAGTGAAACCTGTACAAATTGTCCTGGCTGATGCCCTAACGAACGGCCACCAGGTAGTTCAATATCAAACCATTTTTCCTTTTCGGTAAAACGCTTAACTGCTGTTATTTTAGCAATTTCAGGACAATATAATTCCTGTGATTTTACATCAGATATTGCGATAGACATTATAACCTCTCCGCATTAAGTCCCACCACTGCGGGACGATTTAAATAATTTTGTTCATACTCGTCGCATAATTGATTTACAATCTCAACTATACTTATACCCGCTGTACAATATGCTGTGCAACGTCCGCATCCCACACACCATGGTTCGCCGGTTATATCGGAAATGTATTTAAATTTACGGTGAACACGATGTCTTTGACGCTCCGCCAATGTTTCTCTAAAATTTTCGCCTCCTGCCACAGCCGCAAAACCATTTAGCATACATCCATCCCAAGAACGATCCCGTGTTCCAGTTTGTAAAGACAGATCCAAATTGTCTTCGACATCAAAACAATAACAGGTTGGACAGACCAAATTACATGTTCCGCAACCAACACATTTTTTGGATACTTCCTCCCAAACCGCGGCATTCCAGGATTGTTCGAATACTTCCGGTAAACGATTATAATTATATTTGAGTTTATTTTGAAATTGTACATGGTTCGACGAAATATCTTTTGCTTTACTTACTCTGTCAAATCCGTCAATAAGTTTTTCACCCTTTTCAGTGATAATTTTTACTGTGTAACCATCCGAATTTTGCTCAAGATATATATCGAATCCCTCGGTATCATGCAACGGAATACCTACTGATTGACTAAAATGGAATTCATCCGGTATGAATGAAACACCAATAAAACTGCTGTCTTTTCTGCGTTGTAGATAATTTTCTTCGGGGTTTCCTTGCGAGAAATTGTAATCCAATTTCAATACTGCTTTCATATCATAACTATGAACACCGAGAAATATTTTTTTCTCATTTTTAAATGAACCCTTTCGGAAACTGTTATCTGTTTTTGAAAAAGATAATAAATGTTCACGGGGTGGTAAAAAATATTTTTTAACTGAATTCAATGTTCGGTTATAATCCAACACTACTGAATTAGGATTTTCAACCTTTTCAAAGCTATAGGATGTATCACCTTTTTTGTGCGGCGCAAATACAGTTCCTTGCTTTTTTAAATGATCTATGAAAGATGGCAACTGCTTATTATTAAGTTGATATTTTTTCATGATTTATCTTTAATAAATATTCCTAATTATTCTAATAATTTGTCGTAGTAAATTGATCATAAGAATCAAAATACTCTATTAAATACGACTCCATTATCTTAATTTAAAAACATAAATATTATCATTTCAATATTAATAAGCTACATTTTATCTGAATTCTAATAAATATTGACAATAATACTTACGAATATGTATATTTTAAACAGATATCGTACTATTATACAATATATGTAATATTTATAAATCAATGAATATGAATCACAAACATAATAATAAACCGGAAAAGCATCAGCAAATTGTTGAAACAGCTACTGATTTATTTATGCGTTTTGGCGTAAAACGGGTAACGGTGGAGGAAATTTGCAGAACTGCGCAAATCAGTAAGATGACCTTTTACAAATATTTTAATAATAAAATTGAATTAGCGGAATATATTATCTTTTCCATTCTAGATAACGCACAACATGAATTTGATTCTATTTGGAAACAAATATCAACATTTCAAGAAAAAATTGATCAATTCATAAATCTTAAAATGGCTTACGCCAAAAAGTTTAGTAAAGAATTTTTCATAGATTTCATGAATTTATCACCTACGATACATGATAAAATCATGGATTACTCTAAAAAGAATCAAATATTGTTTATTAAAATGATTGAACAAGCACAAAAGAATGGAAATGTAAGGAAAGACATTAGCATTAATTTTATTACCTTCATGTTAAATCATTTATTGGAACTATCAGAAAATAAAGATCTATTCACTCTCTATAATCATATGGATGAACTCACACTTGACATGGTAAACTTCTATTTTTATGGTATCATGGGCAGAAAGTAATGCAGACAGTCAAACTAATTGTGTTTTTTATAGTCTTTACAGCATTTACTTCAGCAGAATGGCAAGGTCAATTATCAACAATTGGTGATATGCGAAAAACCGGGGATGGTTACTTATCGCAAGTTGGCTTGCGGTATATTTCTACCTGGTCTTTAACTGTTCCTTGGCCAACCGCATTATTTGATACAGAAATTTCATTTAATTTCAATGGATTATATAAAAGACATCATAGCGGTGGAGAAACAACCGATTTCGATATTAGTCCATATCGCTTTTGGGTAAGACGTAGTACAGATAAACTTGAAATACGGATAGGTTTACAAAAAATTACTTTTGGAACAGCAAGATTACTAAGACCGCTCATGTGGTTTGACAAACTTGACCCCCGCGATCCTTTACAATTGACCGAAGGCGTTTGGGGACTACGCATACGAAGAGATTATTCAAACAATACGAATGTTTGGTTTTGGGGACTTTTATGGAATAACGAGCCAAAAGGATGGGAATTGATACCTACAAAAAAAAATAATATTGAATTTGGAGGCCACGTTCAAGTGCCTATTTGGAAAGGAGAAATAGGATTTTCTACGCACAACCGGATAATTAGCAGAAATGATTTACCATCCTATTTAGAAATTAATACAATGCCAAAAGCCACGCCTGAAGTTAGAGCAGCTATAGATGGATTTTTTGACATTGGTGTAGGTTTGTGGTTTGAATCATCCATTGTGCATGCAGATTACGGTGCTGATTTCCCAAATTGGCAATCGTTTTTAACTATTGGAAGTGACTATACTTTTGCGGTTGGGAATGGTTTAACTGTCACCGCTGAACATTTTATTTATAGTCAAGATGATAAACCGCTAACTACCGATTCTGCTACTCAACTAACTGGATTAATGGCAATGTATCCAATCAGTATATTTGACCAATTATCAAGTATATTATTTTATAGTTGGGAAGCTGAATTAGCATATTTATTTATTAGTTGGCAGCGCACTTATGACGACTGGACAATTAATTTGAATACTTTTTTCAACTCCAAATCTGATGTCTCATTCAGTTTGAGTCAATCTTTTTCTGATTTCAGTAGTAGAGGAATTCAGTTAATGTTAATTTTTAATCATTGATAACAAAGGAATAATAGTATGAGTTCCACTTTAATTAAAATCACCGATCTAGTAAAATCTTTCCCGATTGGGAAAGGAAAATTCACCGCTTTGAATCAAATAAATTTAGAATTTAGCAAAGGTGAATTTACCGGATTTGTAGGTCCAAGCGGTTCCGGGAAAACTACATTACTCAACATAATCGGTTCACTTGATATCCCAACTAAAGGAACTGCAACCGTACTTGGCAAATCAGTCAGTAATTTATCAAAAAAGGAAGCAGCGGATTTACGTAACAACCATCTTGGTTTTATTTTCCAAACCTATAATCTACTACCGGTCTATACTGTGTATGAGAATGTCGAATTGCCATTACTATTACAAAATATTTCGGCGAGTGAACGCAAAAAAGCAATTCTGCAATCGTTAGAATGGCTCGGTTTAACCGATAAAATAAAATCGCGACCGGCACAGTTATCCGGTGGTGAGTGCCAACGGGTTTCCATCGCCCGAGCGATGGTGAAAGAACCGGAGATCGTACTCGCTGACGAACCAACAGCAAATCTTGATGCGAAAAATTCACATCATATATTGCAAACAATGGAAAAACTTAATTCAGAGCTTAAAACAACTTTTATTTTCGCCACACATGACGAAAAAGTAATTCAATATTTGAAACGGAAAATAAGCTTGGAAGACGGTAAAGTTGTTGCAGATGAACAAATTACCAAATAAGCGAGGCGTATTATGTTAGCATTAAAATTAGCTTATCGTAACCTGATCGGTGGGAAATTGCGCACTGTCTTAAACGTTTTAGTTCTTTCATTCGCTTATGTTATAATAATATGGCAAAAGGGCTTAATTAATGGTTGGGCAGTACAAGCTGAACGTGATACCCAAAATTGGGAAATAGGAGGTGGACAATATTGGCATGAAACATACGACCCATATGATCCCTTTACGATTGAAGACAGCCATGCACCAATTCCGGAATTAGCCAAAATTGCAATCAATAAAGGAACATTAACTCCAATTTTAATCTCCCAAGGTTCCATTTATCCTGATGGTCGTATACAAAGTGTATTCATTAAGGGTGTAGATCCGAATCAAGCAGTAATTGAGTTACCAACATCGCATCTCAATGTTGATATTGATGAAATACCGGCAATTCTTGGTGCAAATATGGCAAA
>JAUWFQ010000011.1 GCA_030606865.1 bacterium | reverse complement strand
AAATAAAGTTAAGATGGTAAAAGCAGCTTTTTTATCACGTTGGAAATGAAAATACATACCGCCAAGTCCAAGGAAAAATGCGAGCGGTAAACCGAATTGCATCCACTTTACGCCGTCTTGAGTAATATTTGCACCAAATGCCGTAACACCTGAATCAGTTGATGAACCACGTCCTGCAAATTGCCATAAAAAATATCTCCAATACATCTTTTTTATTTGATAGTTGACAAAAAACTGCCACTGTTTCCCCCTATTGTAGAACCGATATGCCTGATTCTGTTTGGAGGAAAAATCCTGTCCATAATTCGGTCTGCCAACCGCTTCATATTTAGCAGGCAAACCATCATATTTTCGCGGAAGTTGATAAACTCTTCCGTATTGTTCACGTTCCAAATATGCTATTGCAGATTGAATTGTATTAGGTTCTCCAACATCAATAGATGGATTTTGATTGGAACGAATGAAAACCATTGTGTATGTTGAATAACCAATCACTATTAATACAAATGAAGTAAAAATAATCGAAAGTAGTTGTTTATGGCTAACTACAGCCCAAATCATTGCTCCAACAAGTGCAATTACAACTGCTACAACAGCAAATATCCCTGCGCTACCTGCTAATTGTGGTAAACCTTTAATTATCAAATTATGTATAATAAAAAATGTAATCCCTGTTAATACAATTGTAATAATAAATGATTTCCATTCAAATTCCTGTTTACGGAAATAAATTACTAATGCAATAAATGGTAATGCTAATAGATTCAGTAAGTGTACACCAATTGCCAGTCCTACCATATACGCAATAATTAAAATATATCGCTCATTGCCTTTTTCTTTTGCACGTTCTGACCAATGTAAAATCAGCCATACAACAATTGCCGTAAAAAAGGTACTCATTGCATATACTTCTGCTTCGACTGCGTTAAACCAATGGCTATCGGTAAAAGCGAATGCCAAAGCGCCAACTAATGCTCCGCCAAAAGCTACAATTGCATCATTAATGTCACCAATTGACTTTCTCCAATGAACTACTACTTTTACAATAATCAAATATAATAGCATATTAGCAAGTGCGCTAATTGTTGGAGAGATAAGATTAACGCGGAACGCGATATCGCTGCTTATCGGCAACATTGAAAATAATCGTCCAATTATTAAAAATAATGGACTGCCCGGTGGATGTGGGACTCCAAGTGAATAGGAAGTTGCAATGAACTCACCACAATCCCAAAATGATACAGTTGGAGCCATGGTTGTGAAATAAATAATAAATGAAAATAGGAATACAACTCCGGCAAGAATTCTATTCCAACGTAAATATTTTGTTTCGATCACTATTTCTTGTCCTTTGGCTTTGCGGTTGGTTTTTTTGTTTTTGCTTGTTTGGTTGTTGAATCTTTTTCTATGGATTTTTCTTTACTCTTTGATTTCGTTTCAACAGATTTAGTCTCTTTTGGTTTTTCATCTTCCGGTAAATCTTCACCAATTTTTTTTTCTTCAATATAATTCATTTTTAATTCACTCAAAATATGACCTAAATACGAATCTTCTTGTTCAGATAAATTGCCATCCATACGTTTGTAAAGCATATCAAGCATATCAATATTCATTGACGCTGCAAATAGATTCCGTTCAATTTTATCTGACATTGGATTTTTGATTTTACCAAGCGATATCCAAACACTATGAACTAATGATGATATTAAATTGTCAAATAATTGCTCTTCTGTAAATTGACTTTCAAGCGGCATAATTTCCTCTTAATGTGTTTTAAAACGATTTTACTACTATTTTGTTCAAATTTAGGCGGATAATTTAACATTTAAGATTGAAAATTGAAGATTTAAAAACCATTAACCACAGATTACTCAGATTACACTGATTAAAAAATAAAAGGTGCAGAAAATATCTACTATTTAATTCATTAACACTTGAACACTTTAGCACATTTACAAATCCCAACTACTTTCTACTATCTACTAACCCCTTTTAAATATATAAAGTACAGAACTACCCTTTCTTGCATCTTTCCGCCCTTGCCAATAAGATTTCCATCCAATCCATAATGCTTTTAAAATATTGTGCTTTTTCATTACTGAAAATTCTGATAGCAGTGAAACATAAAACGGATCAAATGGCAATTGCTTACTTTCCATTAATTTAAATTTGAATTTTTCCATTATTTCTACAATAGCGCTAAAAGAAAAATGGTATAAATGCCGCGGTACATCATATGCTGCCCAATCTTGCCTAAAATATTCAGCATCAAAAGATTGATAATTTGGCACAGCAATCATCACAACGCCATTGGCGTTTAGAGATATGGAAATCTTTTCTAAAAACCGTGTTAATGTGTTCAGGTGTTCAAGAGAATGCCAAAGTGTGATTACATCATATTTTTGTTCACTTTTAAAAAATTCAGTTTGGTTCAATATAACTGAACCAGTATTCTTTCCGGCAAGTTTCCGAGCTATCTCATTTATTTCTACACCATTTATTTCCCAACCTGATTGCTTCATAGTTTTTAAAAAATCCCCAGCACCACAACCAATATCTAATATTAAACCTGAATTTTTTTGAGAATATTTTTCCACTTTTTTCTTTTTTGAACACAAAGTAAAATACTGAACAAATCTATAGATTTTATTAATGAAAGAATTGCCCTTACCCGTATGTGATATATAATCGTCAGATTTATAATAATTACCAATTTCAATATTGCTAGGTATTGGAGATGTAAAACGCAGAGAGCAATCATTACATTCCATTATTTCAAATGATTCACCGGATACAAGGTAATCTGAAGCAGTTAATACTTTTTCATATTTATTTGAACCACAAGCCGGACAATTTTGGATAACAATTTTTCCCATTTTATCCGATACTTATATTTTTTAATAAATATTGATAATGTTTTTGAAAATGTTGTTTAATTTTAACATTCTCCGTTTTTTGTAGTGCTGGATCGTCCTTAATTAGAGCAAATGATGCACTTCTTGCTTCCCTTAAAATTTTACCATCAGAAATGAGATTGGCAATTTTGAAATTAAAAAATCCACTCTGCTTAATTCCGAAAAACACTCCGGGACCACGCATTTTCAAATCTTCATCAGCTATTTTAAAACCATCATACGTATTTTCCATAATATATAATCTTTGATTTCCCAAATCGGTGAAATTACGCTGTACCAATATACAATAACTTTTGTGTGTGCTCCGTCCTACTCGTCCCCGTAACTGATGCAATTGCGTTAAGCCAAATCGCTCGGCATGTTCAACTAACATAATTGTAGCGTTAGGAATATCAATCCCAACCTCTATTACAGTTGTTGATATTAGAATATTGATATTGTTGTTTGAAAAAGATTCCATGACCTTATCTTTTTCTTCTTTTTTCATTCTTCCGTGAATTAAACCAACCTTATGTTTGGGAAATATTTTTTCACTTAATTCCTGATGTGCCTCTACGGCAGCAGCTAAATCGGATTTTTCAGTTTCTTCAACTAACGGATAAACCACTATACATTGTTGTCCGCGATTTATCTCCTCTTTAATAAAATTATATACTTTTGATAAACGCGTTGGTTGTACAACTGTAGTAGTAACCGGTATTCTATTTTTAGGCATTTCATCAATTATCGAAATATCCATATCACCATAATACGTAATTGATAAGGTACGGGGAATGGGAGTTGCCGTCATCGCTAAAAAGTGTGGATTTTGTCCTTTTGATACCAAATCTCCTCTTTGCAGTACGCCAAAGCGATGTTGCTCGTCAACGATTACCAATCCTAACTTTTCGAATTCCACATCTTTTTGAATTAAAGCATGCGTTCCAACAATTATACTTATTTTACCGTTTTTCAAACCATCTAAAATCGATTTACGTTCTTTTGACTTAATATTACCAACTAATATGGCAGTTGGGATTTGTGCAATATCAGCGTATTTTTTAAAAACTTTATAATGTTGCTGAGCTAAAATTTCTGTAGGCGCCATAATTGCAACTTGCACTTTATTCCCGACAGCAATTGCTGAAGCTAAAATCGCAATAATTGTCTTTCCACTTCCCACATCACCTTGCAATAAGCGGTTCATCATTACCGGCTTTTTCATATCATCATGAATTCCTTTCAGAACTCGTTTCTGTGCAATAGTAAGCTCAAAAGCTAATTGATCATAAATCAATTTTGCATAAGGTCCGGTTTTATTTAATGGATTGGTTCCGATTTTATCTAGGGTCTCCTTTTTTATTGCAACACCTAATTGTAAAAAGAAATGTTCATCAAATTTTAGTCGATAGACTGCTTTTTTTAAATGAGCGACATCTTTAGCAAAATGGATTGCATTTAACGCATCCTTGCGATCAATTAAGTAATGGTTTTGCTTAAAGTCTTCAGTATAAAAGTCGAGGATATCAACAAGTTTATTTTGAATATTGCGTATGAATTTTCGCAAACTGCGATGTGCCAATCCCGCACTTCGTAAAGTTTGATTTAGCGGATATAATGGGATAACCGAACCGGTACTCAATGGCTCTGAATCAATATCTAATTTATCATATTCAGGATGGACAATTTGAAAACCTTGATAAAAATTTACTTTACCGTGGATTGCGAGTCTGTCTCCTACTTTAATGGATTTTTTTACATAACCTATTCCATTAAACCAAGTTAGTGTTAAAAAACCCGTGCCATCCTCAATTAGCGCTTGGAATAATTTCCCACGACGAATTGTCCTCATTCCACATGATTTAACACTTCCAACAATAGTTACAACTGATTCCCTTTTTAAATCTTTGCAATCGGTAATAGAAGTTCTATCTAAATGACGTCGTGGAAAATAATACAGCAAATCTTCAACTGTCTCAATTCCTGCTTGTGAGAGTGCTTTAGATCGTGCAGGTCCTACGCCCTTTATAAATTGAATTGGTGTTGTTAATTGAGTTGCGGCAGATGCCACGCTAACTTATTTCCACTCTTTCCGATAAGTATAGGTAACAAACATTTCACTATTGGCAGAAACAGTAATCGGAAAGTAAATGGTGGATGCATCCTCTTTCATATACATTGTAGATTCATCGCGGATTACCCAATCCCCAGAAATTTTCTCAATTACTTTTACGTTTGCATCTTGATTTTTCGTATTAGTTATTTTTATTTCAATAGACGCTTCTTCACTTTTCCGCTGTCTATCATAGTTCAGTACTCTACGTTTTCCTACTACATCAAACGCCCTACCAGCGATTAATTTTGCAGTCGCACCTTTAGGAACTTGTTTTAGTCTGTCTTCACCTAAAAATTCAAGCTGTCCGTTTTTCATACTCTGATACAATTCAATTGTACCTTGTGGCAAAGGGAGATTTAAATTATTTTCTTCAGTGTTGTCTATTTTTATTTCAACCACTAATGGCTCTTCGCGTTGAGCTTGTTCATAATTTTCAAATAAGTAAGTTTTTTTATAGCTTATTTCCCGCGCATCGTATAGACGAACGGTAATGCTTTCATTAGCACGCAGTTCCAAATCATTTGGGATAGAATAAATATAATAGTCTCCAAGATTCTCCCGTTCAGGAGCCGCTCCGGCATAGCCCATATCAGCTTCCATTGCCATCATACTACGAGCACTCTTCGCCATCGGAGCACCTACATATTCGTGGCGAACCCGGTTTAAATTACCCTCAACCAATTGCAACGAAAGTTTTGAAAAACTTAGGTCGCTATTATTTTTAACAAATGCCTCAGGAATTAGGATCGCTTTATTAGATTCGTCTAACATTATCATACGGTATTTCGCATTCCAATCAAATCCTCCAGACATATAGATCAAATTACCTTGAGTGGTGCCAGCGTTCTTTGTAACAATATTCCATGATAAAATAGGACGCAGTTGAGGAACTTCATCATCTTTTTTTACGGAAATGTAGTTAATATTATTTCTAAAAAATGATTGAATATGTGATTTTGTTTGAATAGTAATTTGTGATGGACTATACTCAAGTAAAGTACCTGATATAGATTTTTCACCAGATAATTTTAACTCAACCCTTTCTCCCAATTTTTTATGAAATAACTTGTTGCTTGAAAATATATTTTGATTTAACCTTTGAGTATAAACATCAACATTTTGCAGATCCAAAAATGGTGAATCTGCGTACATGCCGTTGGTTAATCTATCATATTTGATAGTATTACTACCCGCATTAACATCCCAAGTTACTGGTTGCTTTATTAAACCAAATCCATCTTTATAAATTGTTAACGATGCATTAACCGATTGTCCCCATATCTGAGACAATGTGAACAAGATAATTATTTGTTTTTTCACTTCATCATCTCCAAATTAATTTTTACTTTTTCAAGTTCATAATAGATTTCATTTAACTTTTCGCGTTCTCTTTGAACTACATTTTCAGGGGCTCGTGTTAAAAAGTCTTGATTATTTAACTTGTTCCTAATTTTACCTAGTATACCGTCTAATTCTGTTTTACGCTTTAATAAGCGATCTTCTTCAAGACGAAAATCTATCAACCCGCCCAATGGAATAAATATTTCTAAATCTTTGATAACTGCCACAGCCGATTGCGGAGGTTTAGCAGCTTTTTCATTATATTCTATCGTACTAATCCCACATAGATATTTTATAATATTTTCATATTTTTGCAGTGTTTTTGCTGTCGAAGAATTTGTTCGAACAATCATATTTGCCTTACGAGATGGAGGAATACTCATACTGCTACGTATTGTTCTTACTGCAGAAATCAATTCCTGCAACAAATTCATTTTATTTTCTGTATTTCTATTGATCCACTTTTTATCAACCTTCGGCCATTCAGATACAATTAAATCTTTATCATTATTATTCTTAAAATGACCCCATAATTCTTCGGTAATAAATGGAGCATAGGGATGCAGTAAAGCCAATATATTTTTCAATACATGAACAGATACGGCACGAGAAGCATTTGCTAATTTACTATTGTCACTGTTAAACCTAGTTTTTGCAATTTCGATGTACCAATCACAATAATCGCTCCATACAAATTCATAAATCACCTTAGCCGCTTCATTAAAATGGAAACGGTCTAATTGCCGATCCACATCTTTAATAGCATTTTGAAGACGACTTAATATCCATTTTTCAGGTAGCTCAAGTTTTGCTTCACTTGGATTAATCTTATGATATTGCTCATCAGTTAAATTCATCATTACAAAACGTGAGGCATTCCATAATTTGTTCATAAAATTACGCCCAACTTCTAGACGCTCATTTGAGAATAATACATCAAGCCCTTGTGGAGCCATTAACATTATTCCAAAACGAACTGCATCGGTTCCGTATTTGGAGAATAAATCAAACGGATCGGGAGAATTACCCAATGATTTACTAAATTTCAGTCCTTTTTTGTCTCGCAGGATACTGGTAAAGTAAACATCTTTAAATGGCGGTTCCCCCATAAATTCATATCCTGCAATTATCATTCTTGCCACCCAAAAGAAAATAATATCGGGACCTGTAACAAGCACTTCTGTAGGATAAAATCGTTCTAATTCCTTACTATCTTTCGGCCAAGTAAATACAGCAAACGGCCATAACCAAGAACTTGCCCAAGTGTCTAATACGTCCGGATCTTGTTTTATGTTATCTGAATTGCATTTCGAGCACCGTTTTGGAGCTTCGACTTGGACCATAATTTCATTACAATCTTGACAAGTATAAACAGGGATACGATGTCCCCACCATAATTGACGACTTAAACACCAATCCTTAACATTTTCCATCCAATGGTTATATGTTTTTACCCAATGTTCCGGATGGAATTTAATTGTACCGTCATTCACAGCTTTTATGGCCGGCTTGGCTAATTCTTTCATTTTTAGGTACCATTGTTCCGACAAATAATGCTCAATTGGTACTTTTCCGCGTTCAGAGTAACCAATCTTATTTGTATAAGGTTCAATTTTTTCAATATAGCCCAATTTCTGCATATCGCGAACGACTTTTTCACGTGCGTCTTCGCGCGCTAAACCGCGATACTCTACCGGGACCTTATTATTTAAAGAAGCATCATCATTCATGATATTAATGAACTCAAGATCATGTTTTTTACCAATCTCAAAGTCATTTGGATCATGCGCTGGAGTAACTTTTACGCAACCAGTACCGAATTCCGGATCTACAAATTCATCGGTGATAACCGGAATTTCCCGTCCAACTAATGGTAATTTAACTTTTTTACCAATCATATGTTTAAACCGTTTATCATTCGGATTAACTGCAACAGCGGTATCACCCAACATCGTCTCGGGGCGTGTAGTTGCTACTGTTACAAATTTATCAGAATCCACAACCGGATATTTAAAATACCATAAACTCCCGTTCACCTCACGGTGTTTCACTTCTTCATCGCTTATGGCGGACTTTGAAGCGGGACACCAATTGACCAAGCGGTATCCACGGTAAATCAATCCTTTTTCATATAAACGGACAAAAGATTCCAAGACTGCCTTATAATATCCTTCATCCATCGTGAAGCGTTCACGTTCCCAATCACAAGAGCAGCCCAATTTTTGCAACTGACTAATAATAATCCCGCCATACTTTTTCTTCCATTCCCAAGCGTGCTCTAAAAATTTCTCTTGCGTCAATTTATCTTTTTCAATACCCTGTTCAGCTAACATATTTACTACTTTTATCTCGGTAGCAATAGAAGCATGATCGGTTCCCGGTACCCAAGAAACTTCTTTTCCTTCCATCCTTGCTTTACGTATTAGAATATCCTGAATTGTGTTATTAAGGACATGTCCCATAGTAAGCATCCCGGTTACATTAGGCGGAGGAATCACAATTGAATAAGCCTCTTTATTGGAATTTTCATCAGCATGGAAGTAACCGTTGCTGATCCATTCCAAATATAAATGGTCTTCGATTTCATCGGGTTTATATACTTTATCTAATATTTTGAAGTTATTCATCATATATAGTGGTAATTATTAAGTTTTAAAATAATACATAAATTACAATAACTGAATAAAAATGTATATGTTATAAAAAATGAATTTAGAATTATATCGATATTGTGATTTTTATTATCATGTTCGATATCCAAACTATTATTTGTTTTATTAACCAACACTTATTAAATTATATCCAAATAAAACAAAAATTATGAATATAAATCAAACAAAAATTGGAAAAAGAATAAAGAGTATTAGAAAAAACAAGGGCTATTCTCAAGAAGACTTAGCAAAAGTTTTGAAATTATCCAGAACAGCAGTCACTCAAATAGAACTTGGAAATAGAAATTTATCTATAATTGAATTAATTAAAATAGCTGAGTTCCTAAATTTCCCACTGGAGAGAATATTATCAGATAAATTTGAACTCACAGAAAACATAAAACAAACAGAAAAAGTTGCGAAAGAAAATGTTCAGCAAATGCGTATATCAGTTCCACGATTAAATATTGTGAAGTTTAAAAATGTTCTTCTATACATTTTAGAGCAATGTGCAGGCAAACCCAACATTGGAGAAACAGCTCTATATAAACTGCTGTATTTTTCCGATTTTAACTATTATGAAATATATGAAAACCAACTTACCGGTGCACGTTATCGAAAATTACCCTATGGTCCTGTTCCGCGAAAATTAGATACAATTTTTACGCAAATGATCTCTGCAAAACAAATACAAAAATTAAAAACAGAATACCACGGGTATCCTCAAACACGGTATTTACCATTAGAAAAAGCAGATTTAACAAAACTCTCCGCTAGTGAAAAAGAAGTAATAGATAACGTCATCAACCAATTTTCAGATTGGTCAGCTAAAGCAATAAGCGAATTCTCACATAAAGATATACCCTGGTTAACAACCGAGGACGGAAAAGATATAGATTATGAATTAACTTTTTATCGCGAACCACCTTATAGTGTTAGAAATTACGATGACGGTAAAGAAGAATTATGATTTTTGGAGAGTTGAGTGAATATAAAAAGGATTTTAAAAAATTATTAAAAAAGTATCATTCGCTTAATGACGATATAAAGACAGTAAAAAAAGTTTTAAAAATATTTCCTAATGAAAGACCTCCGTTTAGTTATCAAATCGAAGGTCTTGGAATAAATACTTGTGTAATAAAAGTTAAGAAAATTGCTTGTAAAGCACTAAAAGGAAAGGGTGTAAGGTCTGGAATGAGACTTATCTATGCCCATTTCGAAAAAGAAAGACGAATTGTTTTTATCGAACTTTATTACAAAGGGAACAAAGAGAATGAAGATAGAAATCGAATTATTAAATGCTTTAAATAAAAGGAAATAAAAATGGCTAAAAAAACACATAAAGCTGCTAGAAGTGCTATAACGGGACGTTTTGTAAAAAAGAGTTATGCAAAAAAACATCCCAAAACAACAGTAGTTGAGACAATAAAGAAAAAGAAGTAACCACTATTTAATTATATATTACTTATTTTCCAATATAACCACTGTTTCAATATGCGGTGTATGCGGAAACATGTCTACCACGGTAACCTTAATTAATTTGTATCCTTTTGCAAATAAGATTTTCAAATCTCGTGCTTGTGTAGTTGGATTACATGATACATAAACTATCTTCTTTGCTCCAAATTTTGGTAAATATCGAACAGTGTCTTCATGCATACCGGCACGAGGTGGGTCAATCACGACAACATCCGGCTTAGATATCTTAAATTTTTTGGTGAAATTTGAGAAACTCATATACCCTTTAAAATACGTATCCAAATTAGCTTTAAAGAATTGTGCATTGTCGATACCGTTTGCTACGGCATTTTGCTGTGCGTCTTCCACAGCTGATCTAATCATTTCAAAACCGTACACTTCTTTGGCTCTTTGCGCTAAAAATAATGATATAGAACCGGTTCCGCAGTATAAGTCATAAACAATTTCATCGCCGGTTAGGTCAGCACCATCCATCACAGCTTGATATAATTTCTCGGCTTGCATTGTATTGGTCTGGAAAAAGGAGTTTGCAGAAATTTCGAATGTCAAATCACCAATTTTATCAGTAATTATTGGTTCGCCATGCATAATAATTTCGTATTCGCCAAAAGCTGTATCACCTTTACGAGTATTTATATTGTTAATAACGGATGTAATTTGTGGAAACTTTTTAATTAGGTCCTGCACCAAAGGAAATAGAAAATCTGTATTTTCGTAAGAAGTAACAATGTTAACCATCATTTCATCAGTATTGACTCCAAACCGCAATACCAAATGACGTAAAAATCCAATATGCGTTTTTTGATCATATGGTTTCAGTTTTAACTCGATTGCCTTTTCTCTTATGAAATTTAGGATTTCATTACCAAGCTTAGGTTGAATATGACACTCATTAATATCTAATATTTTATCAAATCTTCCGGGTATGTGTAACCCTAGCGCAAAACCCTGTGGAGCATCTTTTGGCTCATCCGGCAAAATCCACCGTCGATTGGAAAAAGTAAATTCCATTTTATTGCGATAATTATAGATAGTATTGGAAGGAATTACTTTATCAATTTTAACTGTTTCCAATCCTGCCAACCTTTGAAATGCATCTATGACCTGCTGCTTTTTTTGCTCTATTTGCTCGTCATAATTCAATTGTTGAAATGTACATCCACCACAATGTTTAAAATGTTCACATGGTGGCACTGTATAATCAGGAGATTCTTTGATAACTTCTACCGGTCGAGCTTCAGCGTAACCGCTTCGCTTTTTATAAATGAATGCTTTTACAGTTTGACCGGGAATGGCATTCTTAACAAATATTACAAAATCGTCAACTTTAGCTATACCTTTGCCACCGAAGGCAAGCGATTCGATTGTTAGATTAACCTCAGTTCCTTTCTTAATTGGTGATTTTTCCATACATAAAATTACACACTAATGTTTTCGCGTAATAGCTACAATTTTGTTCTGAAATAATTTAACTGGAAAACAATATAACTAATTATTTGACAGGACCGAATCTATATAATTTCTAATACCGACACGTGTCTTTTCAGGTATAGTAATATCATCTTTCCTTTTATATAAATCATCAGGGATTAATAGTGTGTTGTTTTTTGCTATCAATCCGGTGACTGAAATAGACCCAATTTTATAATATGTTTTTCGATGATTTATTCTTAAACCAAAATCGGTTATTAAGTCTAAGATAGTTGGAATTAAAAAATGAAATTCTTTTTGTGAAGAAAAATTTAAATCATCAACCCATTGCGTAAACGTTATGCTCTGTCTTTCACAGATTTTTAATATTTTGTTACAAATAGGAGCAAACACTAGATTTGCAATCGAGGTGCTTGTTGGAGTTCCTTGCGGTAATTCCCCCTCTAAAGAGACTAATCTTGTTATTAAACTACTAAGCGGTGGATTAAAGTTATTCGCCACTAACATATCAAATATCATTTTATTTGAGATGGTTGGAAAGAAATCTTTCATATCAGTTTGGAAATGAAATTTTTTTCCTTGGTGCATTTTTGCATTATCTTTATTGGTATATGGTGACACTCCACCCAAAGTACAAGGGGGTAAAGGGAATTTTTTAAGGAAAACTGTGTTAATCCGTTTTTGAATTAGTTTTAGAATTCCAGTGCTTTCACAAATCGGTCTGTATTGAATTTCCCCGTTTACTTTTTTGGGGGTTTTATCAGGATTTAGCTTCTTTTTCTTCCAATGTTTGTAATAAATAGAAGTTTCTTGTGATATGGTGTCAATTAATTTATAGGGGACTTTGATTTTCCAACCAAAGCCTTTAAGACTTTGAATTTGAGAAACGTCGTTATGGTCTCTCATCAAAGAAAAAACTATCTATGAATGATTTGAATGGTTTTTCAAAATTTGTGAAGATTTCAATTTTCTCTTGAGGGATATCATCAGAATTCAATGATAGGTAAAAAATTACAGGCATTGGAACATCTAGTTTAGTTGAAATCTTTTTTAGGGTAGATATGCCAGGTTCTTTTTTATTGTTTTCTATTTTTGATAAATATGTTACAGATATATCACAATGAGAGGCCAAAACGCCTTGTTTTAGACCTCTCCTTATTCTCAAATCTTTTAATGTTTTTCCTAAATTCATTTTTTAAAAAGATGGAATATTAAGGGCCATCTAGTTTATCTCGTTCATCCATTCTGTAATTTTGTTATCTATAAAAAACCGCAAAAGTTTTTTAGCGATGTCACCAATTGCTACAGTCATCTCCGTCTTGAGATTTCCTGTTTCCATTTCCGTTATTTTCAATAGTTCATCTTTAATACCACATAGACTTAACAAGTCACTTTCAGGTAATGTCTCGCGGTTCTTATCAATTATATGGTCAATAATATTTATTAACCGTTCGATTGATGGGTTTATTTTAATTTTCATAAGAACTCTCCTTATAGGATTATGTGAAATGCGGTGTTGTTACCGCGTTCCTTATGATTAACAGTAACGCAACGTCCATCGCGAGACATCATTTCCCTTAAAATCCATTCGAAATGTTCCTTATGCAGTAAACTATTATAATAACACAATCAACACATACGCAATATGTATACTATGTATAGATAGAGTGGTAGGGTGATAGAGCTAAACTGCGGGGAACGGAATAATGACTATTGTCATTTCATACTAAGGTATGCTTAAAACTCCGTTGCGCCTCTGTTTCCATCAATCTATAAATTGTCAAAGAACTATACTAAAAGTTACGATAACTTGCACATATAGTGCAAGTATTGTTTGCTTTGTTGACATAATAGTGCAATTATGGATCTTAGATAGATTTGTAGTTAAATAGGCACCTAATAGGCATCAGTTTTCATGGTTATTGAGGGTAGGGACTCACCTTCACACGGAAGAAGGTGGCAATATTATAAATACTTCTTGGACATGAGACGCAGCATTACACAATGTAGTGCTACCAAGTCAGTTGATATTAACTCCGTCAACAATCCCAACAATAATTGACCGCAAAGGAGCCATATCATCATTAACGACGGATCGGGCAGAGTTACCTTCGTCAATTACCAATACTGTTTCTCCGGCTCCGGCACCAACCTGGTCAACTGCGATTAAATACGCACCGGTTGGTTTGCCATCTAAATCAAGTTTATCAACAACTAATAATTTACGGTTATCATAAAATTTATGATTAATTGTGGAATGAATAGCACCACATACTTTGCCCAAAATCATTACTCTGCTTCCTCTTCTAATAAATGAACATCATCAACTATTCCAATGATTGTTTCATCAATCGGTACAAACCACGGATCTAATGCCAGAGCAGCTTCACGGGAACTTTCATAATAAACCAATTCACCAAGTCCTGCCATACGTGTAGAATCTGCCGAGACAATAGATTGCCCAATCGGTTTTTGATGTTTATCCAATGGCTGTACGAGCAGCATTGGTACACCTTCTAATCCTTTATACACAACGCAGGGAGTTAACGTACCTATTACTTTCCCCAACTTCATTTATTACACCTCACTGTCTCTTACCATTCCTAATTTCACTTGCGCAAATTTGGTGGTTTGATCAATTTGAATTTTCATGTCAGCATGCAAATTGGGAATAATAGTTTCGTTCACCCAGTGTTCAGTGTCTGTTACAGCGTTTTTGGCAATTTCAACAGCAGCTTGAATTTCCTCTACGCTTCCATTATAAATCGTAAACGATTTTCCTCCAATATCGTCTGCTAATCGAATCTCAACAATATTAACATCTGCACCTTTTACACCGGCATCAGATGCTTTGATCATGGTTGATACTGACGATGCTTCAATTATTCCCAGGGATTCCCTGGTGCATTTCAAGCGTGAGCCTAAAATACTGTCATGTAACTGTTGGTGAACATTCGGTAGGATCATGCTGTCAATTATATAATCCGGATCAACGGCTAATCCTTTTGCATACGATTCTTCTACCGAAGCAACACTACCACCAATCAAAACTAGGTATTTACCATTATGAACCGTTCCGGATTTGATTACCGTTATGGGTGCTTTTTTCAACATCTCATCGCCTGCTAAAATACCTGTGGCTATGCTGGAGTATTCAATTAATGCAATTGCGGGATATTTTTTCATTATATTATCCTAAAATGATCGACCAGTACGCAGCGTCGTTCGCGGGTAAAGCTACGAGGATTAGTTAAACCTTCACCAGTTGGACTAGCAATTGTAAAGGATGCATATCCCTCACCACCATGACCTATTCCGGCGTATGATGGTCCGTTTTTAACAAAGATGCTACAATTCATTACTCGCGCCATACGGCTGAGATTGTCCAGATTCTTCGAATACATTATGGCTGTATGGCGAAATCCCTGTTCAGCCTCTTTAGCAAGCTCAATTGCCTGGTTAACATTTGGTACTCTTGCCACTGGCAGAACCGGCAACATCTGTTCCGTCCAGATCAGTGGATGTCCCACGTCAACCGGAGCAATAGCTAGTCTAACATTGTTTTCCACTTGTTTTCCGATTTTCATCAAGATATCCTGGATATTCTTACCAATATAGATAGGATTAATTACACCAGGCTTACGCTGTCCTCGTGTTTCTTTAAATATTACTTTGTCCAACTGTTCAATTTCATGGTTCTTAAGAACGACTGCGTTATAGCGCTCAAAAGCAGCAATTAACTGATCTGCGATAGATTCCACGACAAAGACCTCTTTTTCGTCGACACAGATGACATTATTATCCATGGATGCACCTTGCACGATCTTTTTGGCAGCCTGCTCAATATCAGCAGTTTCATCAACAACAACCGGGGGATTGCCAGGCCCGGCACAGATTGCACGCTTGCCACTAGACATAGCAGCTTTTACAACTCCAACTCCACCGGTTACAACCAGCAGATTTACATTGGGATGCTGCATCAATTCCTGGGCACTTTCTATTGTCGGATTAGCAATCGTGGTTACTAGATTGAGTGGTCCGCCGGCAGCTACAATTGTCTGGTTCAACAGTTCAATGTTATAGATGCTTACATCTTTAGCTGAGGGATGTACATTGAATACTACTGCATTCCCCGCAGCTATCATTCCTATCGAATTACAGATAATCGTTGAAGTTGGATTGGTAACCGGTGTAATTGCACCAATTACTCCGTAAGGAGCTAATTCCATGAGGGTTAAGCCATGATCACCTGTACGGACTTTTGGCTCAAGGACTTCGATCCCTGGCGTTTTTTCAGTTACCAACTTATTCTTGACTATCTTATCCTCGATTCTACCAAAACCAGTTTCTTCAATTGCTCGTCGTGCTAGATCTTCGGCATGTTCAAACATTTTATTTCGGATATTGCGAATAATTTGGTTGCGCAACTTCAGTGACAGTTCCATTAATTCCAACTGAGCTTTTTTTGCTGCAATAGTTGCAGTATTGATGTCTGCAAACACACCCGTACCCAAAGCTGGGGTACTCAGTACATCCAGTGTCGGCGCAGATTTATTTTTCTGCCCAACGGGTGCTTGCAACTGGTGCAAGACTCTTGATGCTATTAAGTCAATTTGTTCTTGTGATAGCTGTGACACACTGCACCTCCTTTAATCATTAACACCCTTTTTGTATTTGAATTTGCCATCTGTTTCCCAATTATCCACAATTGCCATTACAACTGCATCGCAAGGGCGATTATTGGTTTGTTCGGTTTGACGGGCGGAACTTCCGCTGGCATATAATACCATTTCTCCCACACCGGCATCGACCACATCAGCAGCTATTACAAATCCACCCTTAGATTTTCCTTCAATATCAACATTTTGTAGAACCAGAAACTTGAGCCCATCCATGCTTGATTCTTTTTGAGTAGATACTAACGTACCTACTACTTTGGCTAAAACCATGTCAGCCTCGTATTATTTTGATTGCTTTTTAAGTTCAGTCTTTCCTGCTGCTTCACGACCTAGTGGCAATACTGCATCCACGTTGATATGTGGGCGTGCAATTATATGGACTGATACAATTTCTCCAACTCTCGCGGCACCAGCTTTACCGGCATCGCAGGCGGCTTTAACTGCAGCTACATCACCACGAACAGAAACTGTTACATATCCGCCACCGGTTCTTTCATAGGATACTAACTCAACTTTGGCAGCTTTACACATGGCATCCGCAGCTTCAACTGCTGCCGGGAAACCTCTTGTTTCAATCATTCCTAATGCTTCAGACATATTACTCTCCTTCTGTTTTTGTTTAGGATGTTTTTATATTGGATCAATTTTGACCCCATTTTATTTCTCTTGAACCTTTCCTGTTACTTCTTCAATAGACTTAACTGCAGCACGCCAACCTACTTCAATGTCGCGTTCTTCTCCGCCAAGATACACACGGCCGAAACTTCCAAAAGTACGCACTTCAAGAATATTGATATTGGCGGCTTTTTCAGCTTCATTAGCAGCTAGAGCAGCATAGGCTGCGGGTTGCACCTCCATTACGTGCATCGATTCGCCTGGGACAATCATATTTCCGTGTCTCATACGATTTATCAACTGAGTCTGATGATCATCAATTCGGCGTATTACCTGTGATGAATAAATTTTTGGTTTCCAGCGATCTCCTTCTTTCAGTTCCAAAGCATCCAAAATTGCTTGGCCTGCCTGCCTGACATCCGCTTGCGAGTTCGAATGTATTTCTAACATTCCAAACATTCTCTCAACTATCTGCATACCCGGCGTAACATTTGTTGACTTTAATGCAATATCAGTTATCCGGTTAATTTCAATTCCCGGAGAAATCTCTACGTACAATGAAGCCATTCCCGCAAGTGGCAAAAAACCTTTAGCAACTGTGCCTAAAAAGGCAGCATACTGAGGCTGCAGTTTGTCAATAAATACATAAGCTCTTAAATCTACCACGGATAACTCCTTATAATAATTATCTTTTTCATTAGTTTGAAATCGTTACTGATTTTGCTTGCTGTAATATTTTAATCCCGGCACTGGCTCCTAAGCGTGTTGCACCGGCTTCAATCATCTTTTGAGCATCATCAAATGATTTTATACCCCCTGCCGCTTTCACTCCGATCCCCACACGACCTACGATTTTACTCATCAAAGCAACATCTTCAGCAGTTGCGCCACCGGGTCCAAATCCAGTCGAAGTCTTTACATAATTTGCTCTTGCCTTTTTCGCTAGCGCACACGCGCGTACCTTTTCATCTTCAGTCAATAAGGCTGCTTCGATAATAACTTTAGATATGACGCTACCATCCTCACATGCTTCGATAACTGTGCGGATGTCGCGAAACACCAGATCATCATTGCCACTTTTAAGAGCACCAATATTTATTACCATATCTATTTCTTCAGCACCTTCGCGAATTGCCCGGCGTGTTTCCATAGCTTTAACCTCAGGCATGTGTGCACCTGAAGGAAAACCAACTACCGTACAAACCTTTACGGGTGATCCGGCTAATTCCCGTGCAGACAAAAGTACATAACTGGGACTGACGCAAACCGTTGCAAACTGAAATTCTCTAGCCTCTGCACAAAGCTTAATAATATCGTCTTCGGTAGCGTCAGGCTTCAGTATTGTATGATCAATACAACGGGCAATATCTTCCGGTATGCATTCTCCTCCGGTTCCCTCTTCAATTCCTAAACGATCTACACCAAAGTCAATGAACTTACGAAATGTATCCGGTTCCTTTTCAATCGAGACACCACAGATGCATGATTCAACAGTTGAGGTTCGACTTCCCGGTAACACCGTCATTTGGCTTATGCGATCAGCAATCCTGGAAATATCTTCACTGGTTAATTCAATCAAGGAATCCTCCTTTTTGCCTGCATAATTCTGTATATTTGTATTACCGTTCAAACTTTGTTTATCATCAAGCTTATCAATCATAGCTACTCTCTGCAAGTGACGATCAACTGTGCATTCAGTGGATATAAAGGTATCCACAATCTGCTTGGCTAAACCCAATGCGATCAAACCTGCGCCAAGTGTTAATACATTGGCATTATTGTGTTCCCGGGCATTACGAGCAGTGGATATATCATAACATAAAGCAGCCCGGACTCCACTTACTTTATTGGCAGTCATGGCTGACCCGATTCCGGCACCATCAATCATGATTCCCAGTTCGGCTTTTCCATCAGCAACATTACGAGCTACCGCATAGGCAAACTTTGGATAATCCACAGCAACGGGTGGCGGGACATTAGTTCCGCAATCAGTGATTGAATAACCCTGCTCAGTCAAATAAGTTTTTAGTTCATTTTTTAATACAAAACCGCCATGATCTGCTCCAATCGCGATAATTCTTTTATTTTTAGAAATACTCATTATTAATCTCTTAAAAGTTCGGTAGCGACCCACTCGTCCGTAATTAGGCTATTGAACCACTTACCTTTTAATCCTGCTTGAATAGCAGCCAGTTTTTCTTTACCACCAGCCACAGCAATTGAATATGGTTTTTTCTTTATTTCTTCCAGTTCAATTCCAATTGTTCGACTATTTAACTTCTGTGAACAAATCATTCCGTCAGCTTTAAGGATTCGGGAACAAATATCACCTACTGCCCCAGACTGTAATAGTTCATCCACCTCAATTGGTTCAAAATAATCAGCTTTCACTAATACCGAATTGTATCCAAATGATCCAATAGTGAACAAAGCGATATCAGCTTTCCGACCCAAATCAAGTGTGCGGGAAATATTTTTGTCTGAAAGAATTGCTTTTTTCAAATCGGCGCTATCAACAACAGCTGGTAAAGGCATTAAATAAGAAATAGCTTTGTAATTTTCACTTATGGCTTTAGCTATTTCACTGGCGTGGGTATCAATTTCAGCGCGGGATATACCACCATTCAGTTGCACAACTATCATATCCTTAACTCTGCGAGGACGAAGTTGCCGGGCAACCTCTTGCATTGTGGTTCCCCAGGAGATACCTAGGATTGTTCCTTCTGATATTAACTGATCCACTAATAAAATAGCGGCTTTGCCCAGGCGCTTCTTGATTATTTTAGTATCATCCGTATCATTCGGCACAACAGCTACTTTTTTAAGTTTGAATTTCTTGATTAATGCCGCTTCTAACCGCGTACCAATTTCAGATGGATCAGTAATCTCTATTCTTACTATACCTGTATTACGTGCTTGCTGCAGGAGACGTGAAACAGTAGGGCGAGATACACCTAATTTTTTAGATATCTCTAACTGACTTAATTGATGCTCATAATAAAGCTTTGCTGCTTCTACCAAGGTTGTTGACATGTATTGTTTTTTCATTGTTTTAGTATGTACATTTGTTCATAGTCATTTATCATTTGTTCAAAATTAGGTGGAAATTTAATACATGTCAAGAAAAAAAATGAAAATTTATTTAGTCACCTTCAGTGACTTGGACGTAGTGTTAGCGCTTGGTAAGTACTAAGCTATAATAAAATCAAATTAATGCAGTCTTTAATTCTCTGATCAAATTTAAAGCAATTGTGGAATTTACACCTTCAGCATAAATACGTAAAATTGGTTCTGTGTTAGATGCTCTCAAATGCAACCACCGGTCACTCCAAATAAATTTTAATCCATCTACTGTATTCACTTTCGCATCGCTAAATATTGCTTTAGCTCTATCAAAAACTGCCGTTGGGTCAGGCATGCATACATCTGCTCTATTTAACTCAAGTCTATCTTTAACCATTTCAAAATGTGGTAACATTTCCATTATTTTACTTACTGGTACATCCGATTGCACTAAGCGATTCAATACCATCATTACTCCAACCAATGAATCGCGCCCTAAGTGTGCTTCTCGCAATATCACTCCGCCATTGCCTTCTCCGCCTAAATTAGCTCCTATCTCCAACATCTTCTGTACTACGTTAATTTCCCCAACAGCCGATCGTTCAACTGTACAACCGTGCTTTTCAACTAATTTTTCTAAAGCCATTGTTGTAGATAAATTAGTTACAAACGTCTCTTTTTTTCCGGTGGTTTTGATATATCCTTCCGTTGCTAGAACTAATGTGTATTCTTCACCGACTGGTTTTCCATTTTCATCAACAACCGCTAAGCGATCAGCATCCGGATCAACGGCAAAACCAATATCTGCCTTGTTATCAATTACAGTTTTGCTTAATTCTGTTAAATTATTCGGGAGTGGTTCTGTACCGTGAACAAAGTCGCCGGTTGGTTCACAATTTATCGGGATTACTTCGCAACCTAAAGCTTCCAACATCGCCGGGACAGCAATCGCACCGGCGCCATTTATTGCATCAATTACAACTTTAAACTGCCTTTTACGAATTTGATAAATATCAACACATTTTAAGGATGCATTTTTAATTATATGTTTTTGAATAGCATTTCTATCTTCTAAAACAATTCCACGGTCTTTACTATTTTCAACTTTAATGCCTTTATCAACTTCCTTAAAAAGTTTTTCATTTTCTTCCTGCAGGAAGAAAGTTCCATCAGCGCGGACGAATTTTAGTCCGTTCCACTCTTCCGGATTATGACTTGCCGTAACAATCAGCCCTCCGGCGGCATCTGTTTGCTCAACCATAAATTGAATAGTAGGAGTTGGAACAATGTCACAAAATATTACGTTTCTACCGAGTCGTATAAATTCATCAATAACAATATTAGTGAGCATCGCACCTGAGGGGCGTGAATCACGACCTACAATAATTGCGCCATCACAATATATTTGGTGAGCGCCTCGCACATAATTACGAATCACATCATCTTTTAAATGCGTATCAACAATTCCTCTAATACCGGATATACTTCGAATTAACATATTCAAAATTACATATTTATGATATAAAAATTAAAAAAGGTTCAAGAGAATCATTGAACCTTTTTTAAATTATTGTCGATTATTTTAACCGTACAATCTTTTAATTCGCTCAAAACGCGCCATGCGGCGTATCGCTTTTTTCCGCGATTCACGTTTTACAACGCTCGGCTTGATATAAAATGAATTACGTCGTACATCGCGTAAAATACCTGCTCGTTCCCATTTCTTCTTGAAACGTCTCAATGCTCTTTCCAGCGGTTCATTATCACGAACGTTCACTTCAATCATTCCGTACCACCTCCTTAAGGGGTTATCAATTAATAAAATATGCTAATTATTTAGCCTAGAATTTTAATGAATATAAATATAATATTCAAATAAGTTCCGCAAATTCTGCGATACTTAATGTTTCGGGGCGACGGGTGAAATTTATCTTATCTTTTACTGATTGAGAAATATCAAATCCACTTAATGAATTTTGCAGCATTTTACGCCGTTTTGAAAAGGCAGCTTTCACTAATTTTTCAAATTTCTCAAATTGTTCATCATTTATAATTGGTTTTTCCTTTTTTGTAATCTTAATGAAAGCTGAATCAACCTTTGGTCGTGGTACAAATACTTCCGGAGGAATATTAAAACATTTTTTAATATCTAGAAATGCACCTGTCATAACTGTTAATCTACCGTAGGATTTTGTTCCAACCCGTCCGGTTAATCTCAAAGCCATTTCCTTTTGTACCATAAGATACGCTTCTGACCAATCTTCGCGCTGTTCAATTAACCAGAACAAAATCGGCGATGTAATATTATAAGGAATATTTCCAACAATTTTTACAGGTTTACTTATTGGCAATGTTCTTAGCTCCAACCATAAAACATCGCCATGGATGATGTGGCAGCCTGTGATTGAATCAAGTGATCGCAAATATTCTACTAAAAGTGGATCGATTTCAATTACTGCTAATCCGTTAACTATGGGCAAAATACGTTCAGTGAGAACCCCTTCGCCCGGACCGATTTCTAATATATTATTCTTTTCATTCAGACCAATTGTACGGATTATTTTACGAAGTAAATTTGGGTCAATTAGAAAATTCTGACCCCACTTCTTTTTAGCATAATGTCTCAAGATTTAGGAAGGTTGAATAGTTTCTCAGCATTATTCTGAGTAGTCATTTCGATTATATCGTATGAAACACCTTGGCATTCTGCAAGTTTATCAGCAATATATTTAAGGCGGCTTGGTTCATTTTCCTTACTACGGTATGGCATCGGGCTTAGAAACGGTGCGTCAGTTTCAATCAATAATCTATCTAATGGTATTGCTTCTGCAACTGCCGGTAAATCACTATTTCTATACGTTAAGTTTCCGGCAAAAGAAATGTAAAATCCCATATCTAAAAATATTTTTGCCGTAGTTAAATCACTGGTGAAACAGTGAGCAACTCCCCGAAACGGACTTACTTGTTGAAAAAGATGAATTATATCAGCATCAGCATTACGGTTATGGATAATTACCGGTAAATCCATTTCTTTTGCAAGTTGTAATTGTTTTCTGAATACTTTACGTTGTGTTGCAGCATCGGAAATATTCCGATAATAGTCCAAGCCAATTTCGCCAAGTGCGACTATCTTTGGCTGAGTAAGTATATCTCGTAATTGATTTATATAATCAGCTGGTGCATTACTTGCATCATGAGGATGAATTCCTGCAGCAGCATATACATTTGGATGATTTTTGGCAATCATTAAACTTTGCCATGAACTGTCTATATCAATACCGGGACAAATGATTTTGCCAATACCGTGTTCTTTGGCACGCTCCAATACAACATCCAGGTTTTTAAACCATGAACCCATATATAGGTGACTATGCGAGTCGATTAACATGTTGTAATTTACTTTGATTATGTCAGTTTTATATAATTAACTTTTTTTCTGATGGTAAATAATAATACTCCATATTTTGTTCATTTTGTCGATAGATTCCGATACTTCATACTGTTTTCTAAACTTTAAGCGAAGTATAAAAATTATTATAAAACAATTCAATAATATTAAATAATTTTCTTGCTTCATTACAGTTATCGGAAACAAATGATAAAGAATCAGATTAATTTAGTATTGAGATTATTGAACTTGAGATTAATCAAGGCTAATCATATTAAAAAATACTTCAACTGATCTCGTATATATTTCAGCTAAAGAATCAGTAAAAAGTGCTCAAAACGAAGGTCTGTCTGTTTGTGATTATGTTGAAAAAATGTGGAATCAAGAAGGTGAAACACAAAAGGTGATAGATAATATGGAGAAATTGTGTTCGATTGCATTACCGAAGATTGTTTAGACAAGAAATCATTAAATAATTGGCTTAAAGCTGATTACAATTTTCCACGAATATTACCGGAAAAATATATTTTTGACTTTTTCTCAAACAATCAATATAAACTAATCGGGAATTTTTTCACACCTTCCGGACAAGGTAAATCAAAGTATTTTGTTTTCAAACGCACCAACCTTAAATAGCAGAACAATATTACCAAAACTTAAAATATTTTAGTTCCGCTTTCAACATTGTCCGAATCAATAATTATTAGTGATAATTCTTTTCCTTTTTTTGCTGCTAACAACATTCCATTGGACTCAATGCCACGGATTGTAGTAGGCTCAAGGTTGGTTACAATTACAATCATTTTACTTATTAATTCTTCCAGATTATAATATTCAGCAACCCCGGCTACAATCTGCCGTTTTTCATCGCCAACTTCAATCTGTAGTTTCAGTAAACGATTTGCTCCTTCTACCTTTTCAACTTCCAATACAAGAGCAGTTTTTAGCTCAACTTTCTCAAATTCATCATAGGTAATGACATTTTCCTGAGCGGTTACCTTAATTTTCTCTACAACAGGCGCTTCGACTTTAATCCGTGGGAATAATGATGCATGTTTTTTTAGAATTGTCCCTGATTTTAGAATTCCCCACTTTAGTTTCGTACCTATTGCACCTAACGCATCTAAAATTATTTCCGTTCTGTTTGGCATTACCGGATGGAGCAGTAAAGCAGAAATCCGTAATGATTCGGACGCGGTGTATAATACTCTAGCCGCAGCTGATTTATCAGACTTAACTAATTTCCAAGGAGCTTGTAGCTCCATATATTTATTTATACTACGAACAAATTGTAATATTTCTTCAATAGCTTCATTTATACGCATTTTTTTTATCAATTCATTCACTTGCTCGATAACAGATTCGGCACTCTTTTGAACTTTAATTTCTTCTAGTGTTAATTCACCGGGCTCGGGAATTACATTTTCAAAATTCTTAGCAATTAGTGTCGAAACTCTGCTAAATAAATTCCCGAAATCATTAGCTAAATCACTATTGTAACGTTTTATAAATGATTCCATTGTAAAAGAGGCATCTTGTCCAAGTACCATTTCGCGCATTAAATAATAGCGTAAAGGATCAACACCGTATTTATCGACCAAATCCAAGGGATTGACCACATTTCCTAAAGATTTGCTCATCTTTGATTCACCAATTAACCACCAACCATGTGCAAAAATTGTCAGTGGTTGAGGAATACCTGCCGAAAAAAGCATTGTAGGCCAATATACTGCATGTGTCATTAAAATATCTTTACCGATTAAATGAATTGCCGGCCACCATTGATTAAATGATTTACTATCGGTTGAAAAACCGGGAGCTGTAACATAATTAATAAGCGCATCAAACCAAACATAGGTTACATAATCTTTATCAAAAGGTAATTCGATTCCCCAATTTAATCTACTTTTAGGACGAGATATACATAAATCATCAAGCGGCTGACGCAAAAATCCCAATATTTCATTTCTACGGTGCTTCGGCTGTATAAAATTCGGATTATCATTAATATAATTAATAAGTAGCTGCTGATACTGACTCATTTTGAAAAAATAATTTTTTTCTGTAATAGTTTCTAATGGTCTATTATGCTGTGGACACTTTCCATCGACCAGTTCTTTTTCAGTATAAAAACGCTCACAACCAACGCAATATTCCCCTGTATACTCGTCAAAATAAATATCCCCTTTTTCAAATACCATTTTTAGAATATCTTTTACAACACTTTCATGACGTTTTTCTGTAGTTCTAATAAAATCATCATATTGGATATGTAGCTTTTCCCATAGACCGGTAAAGCGTGGCGCCATTTCATCGCAGTGTTGCTGCGGTGTGATTCCTTTATTATCAGCAGCTTGTTGGACTTTAAGTCCGTGCTCATCCAACCCAGTTAGAAAAAATACTTCATCGCCAGCTGCGCGATGAAAACGAGCTAAAACATCGGCTAAGATGGTAGTATAGGCATGACCAATGTGCGGCTTATCATTTACATAATAAATTGGTGTCGTAATAAAATAGTTGTTTTTACCTGACATAATTATTTTAAGTGTTTTTGAATATTGACTAATAAATTAGTTAAAATTAACGACATATACAGATTTCTTCCAATGGACTCTATGGCATCTTCAAGTAATATATCAATATTTTGCAAATCTGCTTTAGGATATTTTTGATTAAATTGTTGCATAACATTCAGTAACTCCGGTCGATGCAATTCATCACTTACACCTATCCGTAAATGATATACACTTTTAACCCATAATTGTAACAAATAAATATTATATTGAAATTGAGACAAGTCCTTTCTAATCATTTGTGAATTGTCATTTATAAATTTTCTCCACTTTGTTCCATCTTCATTAATGACAGACATCGATAATTCTTGAATCAACTTTAAGAGATTGTCCACAGAGTCCTTTGATATAGCTAACGCCTTACGCATATTGCCTTGAGATATGCCGGCGATTAGTTCAGCCGATTCATTATCAACATTGTTTTTCAATAATGTATTTTTAATTACTTCTTTTGTTAGCGGTGGAAAATCTATATGCTGGCAACGAGATAAAATTGTAGGTAAAAGTTGATTTTTCTTATCGGTTACCAAAATTAATGTAGTATTTGGAGGTGGTTCCTCCAAAATCTTTAATAGCGCATTTGCTGATTCAGCTTGACCTACAGATAATAAATGTGCATCAAATATCAATACAATCTTTTTCCCAATATCATTACTTTTTAAATATAATGATTTACGCAATTCTCGGATAGAATTAATTCTAATTCTTGTTGCGTTCGGTAAAATAATTTTGTGAAACAGATTAGTACTTTTTTGTGCAATATTATATTTTAATAATTCTAAATCAGCAGTATTCAAAGATTCTAATATATTAATATTATCCTTTTGCGTTTTTCCAGCCGGCAACGGAACTATCAATTTTAATAACTCATGTTGCAAATTTTTAAATCTTGTATAACTCGCATCTGCAACGCTTTTGTCATCATTCAAATGTTCTCTATTAATAGCTGCACCATATTCAATCGCCATTGCTTCTTTGCCTACTCCAGACGGACCTGAAAATAGATATGCGCTACCTATTTTATCATTTTTTATAGATTTCTCCAATAAATTCCAAATTCCGCTCTGCAAGTGTTTTACATCCAGATTTATTATTTTATCAACCATTTCTCAGGATCCAATTTTTGTTGATTACCCCATATTTCAAAGTGCAGTTTTGAACCATTGACAGAATCGGCATCGCCGGTATAGGCGATTATATCTCGACTTTTTACTTCACCATCTTCATGAATTTGCAAGTCTGTTACATGTGTATATACTGTGTAAAAGCCACCGCCATGATCAATAATTATTGTCGTTCCATAACCACGAATAAAGGTAATCGTAGTTACAATACCATTTAATACAGCTCTCACCGGTGCTTGAGGAGTTCCTTCAATATCTATACCGGGACTATCCGTTGTTGTTTTTAATTTAGCATTCCATTGACTACCAAATTTAGTAACGATTTTTCCATCCATAGGCCATAGCAGCTGCCCTTTTAGTTCAGTAAATTGTTTTGTATTAAGATATTCTTGTTGTTCTCGAATTCGTTTTTCACGCAAACCTCTATTTTTATCATAAAGCAATTTTTGTCGTACTGCTTCTAATTGTTTTAGTCCTTCCTGCTTCTCAGTTAAATATTTTTCTAATTCTTTTTTATTTTTTTTAATATTTTTCAACTCATTTTGAGTAATTTTTTTATTTTTATTAAGTAATGCTTGTTGTTTCGATTTATCATTTTTAGTACTTATATTTTTTCTTAAAGCATTATTTAAATCGCTTTTTTGATTGAAAATATCAACAAGCAGCAACTGTATACTGTCTTGCATTGTTTTTTCAATATCCGATATAATTTTCATGTAACGGACCCGATAAACAGCTTGCCGCCAAGAAGATGAACTTAATAACTTAACTAAAGATGTCGGAGAACCCTTTTTATATATTTCTACAGTGCGTTTCTCATAACGATTTAGATATGTATCCAACATTCTTTCGTTTTCAGGAATATATTGTTCTAATTTATTAATTTGACTACGGGTATATCTTTCTACGCGAGTTAATTTATTTATTAGCTGCGATGTTAAGGACATCTCCTTTTCTAATGAAGATATCCTTTTAGCTGTGCTATGTTCTATATTTTGCTGTTCTTTAATCTCTTGACGCGTCTTGGCAATTTCATTTTTTAGAGCATTTATTGTTTTATCTTGTTCCTGCAACTGTTCATCAAAATCTTTAGCGGATTTTTGACTTAATACAAAACCGGATAGAAAAATTAAAATAATTATCGTAAAACGAATATTCATAAGCTGTGAAAATACTCCGACCTTTAAAAAGTATGCAAACTACTTTATATTATTCCTTAATTAAGGTTTCGGTTTAATAATTTTGTATTTATTTTCAACTTATCATTTATGAAAAAATCTACAATCATAATCAAAGAAGATTGTTTAGAAGATGCAATTCTTGTATCGCAACAAATTCCTGAATTTGAAAATGCATATCCTAAAAGCGAATACGAAAAAAGATTGAAAGGTGTAAAACATCTTATACTTACAGCATATTTAAGCAACAAACCGGTTGGTTTCAAAATTGGATACGAAACACCAACCAAACGGAATTTCTACAATTGGATGGGCGGTGTTTTACCTAAATATCGGCAATTAGGAATTGCCGGAAATCTATTAGAACATCAAGAGCAATGGGCTATTAAAGCAGGATTTCAAAGAATTTTAGTAAAGACACGTCGTAAACATACAGCAATGATAAAATTATTACAGAAGCATGGATTTCTTCAAATAGGTATTATTCCTTACAACCCCAATAAAGAAACTAGAATCTTGTACGAGAAAAAATTATAACCAGTATGATTTTAGCAGTAATTTAGAATCAGTAATATACAATTAACAAATAGGAGATTAAATGAAATGTAATGTAGGAAAAACCGACCGTTTGTTGAGGATAATAATTGGATTAGTTATATTGGTGATAGGATATATTAATGAAAACTGGTGGGGATTGATTGGACTTGTTCCATTATTAACCGGTTTATTCCGATGGTGCCCGGTATATTTACCATTTAAAATGAATACAGACAAATCTGAAAAATAATAAAGATTTTGAATATCAATAGATGGGTTCTGTAATTACCGGACTCATTTTTATTACTAAAAGTTTATACTATGAAAACAATAAATGTTTCTACTGCAAAACGAGTCGATTTAATCGATATTACATCGGAAGTTCAAAAAGTAGTGAGCGAAACAAAAGTAGATAGTGGAATTGTAACAGTCTATGTCCCTCATACTACTTGCGGTATTACAATTAATGAAGGTGCTGATCCAGATGTGGTACGTGATATAAAATATCAATTGGAAAAATTAATCCCTTACCGGCAAGGGTACCATCATATGGAAGGGAATGCTGACAGTCATATTAAAACTTGCTTTGTAGGAAGTTCAGAAAATATTATTGTAGAGAATGGGCAGTTAGTCCTTGGGACTTGGCAGAGTATTTTTCTATGTGATTTTGATGGTCCAAGAAATAGGAAAGTTTATATTCAAATAATTAATTAATCGTCTCGTTTTACTTTTTCCCAAATTTCATCCATTTCTACAAGCGATGCGTCTTCAATAGGGCGATTTCGTTTGTTCAACTCCTTTTCTACCTTTTTAAACCGTAAAATAAATTTCTTGTTCGTTTTACGTAAAGCATCTTCAGATGATATTTTAAGGAATCTGGATAAATTTACAACAGAAAATAATACATCACCAATTTCCTCTTCGATATGCTCAAACGTACCTTCAGATTGAGCTTCTTTTAATTCAAGAATTTCTTCATGAACTTTTTCCCACACCTCTTCAATTTTATCCCATTCGAAACCAACATAGCTAGCTTTTTCCTGTAATCTTTGAGCCCGAATTAAGCTTGGTAAAGTTTCTGGCACACCGTCCAAACGAGAGTCTCTACCTTTTTCTTCGTGTTTTACCGCTTCCCAATTTTGCTTTGCTGATTTTGCGGCGTCAACCGGAATTTTTCCAAAAACATGAGGGTGACGGCGAATTAATTTTCCTGTAATTGTTTCTAATGAATCCAATATACCAAACCTGTTTTCCTCTTCCGCCATCTTAGCTTGAAAAACAGCATGTAGTAAAATATCACCTATTTCCTCTTGCAAGTTTTTCCAATCTTTTTCCTCAACGCTTTCGATAAGTTCATATGCTTCTTCCAAAAAGAATGGTAAAATAGATTCCGGTGTTTGCTCCTTATCCCAAGGGCATCCATCCTCTG
>JAUWFQ010000134.1 GCA_030606865.1 bacterium | reverse complement strand
AATACAAATATTATTATAATTATAATTGATAAAACTTTTAATGTATCGAATGCTGTATCACGCAAAATCAGTTCGTTAGTCCAAAATTTAAATTGTTGATTTAAACTCAAGTCTGCCGCATTTCTAAAAGCCTCATGCTCGGCAATGAATTCTTGAAAATTACCCAGAATACTATTTAATAATGATGCTACAAACCAAATAGAAGCACTGTTAAACGCAACGTAAAATAGTGCTGCTAACGTGGAACCGGTCAGTTGCGGCCAATAAGGTTTAATCAACCTCAGTAATCGTTTATACATAGATTCGTTCATTAATTTAAATCAATAAAATCAGAGCCGGATAAATTACATTACTAAAACATTGATTAAAAAGGGAGAGTTATGATTTTAATATCATCTTTTTATGAGGAATGTCCGCTTCATAAAAGCGATCTCCAACAATTACGAAGCCAAATTTTCCATAAAATTTTATAACCGATTCTTGAGCATTTAAATAAATTAAATCATTATCTTTTAATTTATCCAAAGTATATTTTACAAGCGCTTCCCCCACACCTTTTCCTCGATATTCTTTCGATACAGCGAAGCGTTCCATTTTGGCGCCTTTCTCAGTAAACCGCCAGCGTGCTGTTCCTACCGGTTTATCATCAATATATGCTAAAATGTGTGTTGCAATGTCATCATATTCATCCATTTCAATCTCTTCCGATACATTTTGTTCTACACAAAATACTTGTCGACGAATTGCGAAAGCTTTTTCTAAATCAGTTGAATTGGTAACTTGTTTTATTTCTATGGACATTTTTAAAACTGATTAAAGTTAATTTACAACTGTATTAATATAAAACAGAGAATGGCAGTATATTTAAATAATAAAATTGATGTATTTCGCTACTTAATTATAAGTTAAGTGTTAATAGAGAAAGTAGAAGCAATGAAGCCTTTTGGACTAATTACCATATTTATAATTTTATATTCAATTATCTGGGTTAATACAATTATTGGAATAACACTCATTAAAAAAAGAAATAAGTCCGCAGAAAAAATGCACAAGTTGTTTTTGAATAAACAAATTCAAAAGTTTCGATATCCTCCTTTTAAGAATTTGCTAAAACTGTGGATAGCAAATAAATTTTTACTCACATCAATAACATTTATTTTATTAATTATAATACCTGCGGTCTTTCTATATTTCCTATTGGGAATTATATTGATTACTCCATTATTATCTATTATTCAAGGGCTAACTGTGGGGGTTCTAATTGGCTACTTTGATAGGAAACACATGCATTGGGCAGTATTTGTTGGAATGTTTGAATTTGGTTATTGGGCGTTGTCGGGAGCATTATGTATATATGTGGCTACAGGCTTTATACTTAACGATATGTCTTTCATGGAATCATTATTAAATGGTGTTGACATACTATTCTCAGGATACTGGATACCAATAGTAATCTGTATAATTGTTAATGCGTTTGGGGAAGTAGCTGGTCCAATATATTGGGATATAAAGAGTCCTATCAGTTTAGAGGTTTTGTCTCAAGGAACATATATTAATGATGACACCTAACACGGGTTTCAATCTGATAGCAAACACGTCTCATTTCATGCAATATTCAAGTTCATAAAGTGTTTGCTACAATTTAAAACCACTCCGTTAAAGAATTATTAAATCCTATCTCAATCTACATGCGCACAGTTTCCACTTAATCGGATAAATTGATTCGCCAAAAACACCATTATTCGCTTTGTAATAATATTTGTTTTATTTCTACTGATATTTTTAAACTGATTGAAGTGAATTGACAATTATATTAATCAGCAAAGAATAGTAGTATATTTAAATAATTAAGATGATGTATTTTGCAACTTAATTATTAGTTATATACAATAGGAAAGATTAGAGAATGAAAAAATACATTGTTTTAATAATTTTAATAATATTTTATTATTCATCAGTATTTGCTGATTCAAGCAAAATAAAAAATCATATAATTATTGACACCGATGCGGCAGCTGATGATTTACGCACTATCTGTTTATTATTATCTTTCGAAGAAATAGAAGTGATTGCAATAACAACATCTGATGGTGCTTTAATACCAGAAAAGGGATTAATAAAAGTTAGGGCACTACTCAAAAGTTTTGGACATGAAGGTATTCCAACAAGTTTTGGTGAAATTTCCCAATTAAATCCACCACAATGGAGGGAACTTTCTCAAAAAATATATTGGGGTGATGAGAATCTTATTAAAACAACTATCAAAAGAAATGCTTCCGATTTAATTATTTCCTCGATTGATACAGAAGAGAATCCTGTAACAGTAATCTGTTTAGGCTCCTTGACTAATATTTCAAATGCTTTTCTTATTAAACCGGAAATAAAGGAAGGAATAGAACAGATTGTATGGTATAACAATAGTATTCATCCCAATTCCGGGACAAATTACGAAATTGATAAAAAAGCAGCTGAAAATATCTTAAGTACTGGCATAAGAATAAATGTCATAGGCAATTCTAATGGTAAAGTAATTGGATTTACCGAAAAATTATTACAATCAATAGAAGCTATTCAAACACCCTATGCTCAGAAAATTGCAGAATCTCACCGTCAAAATGAAGTTTATAAAATGATTCAAATTAATCATTTGAAAATTTGGGACGATTTAGTTGCTTTATATTGGGTATATCCACAATTATTTGAAACAAAAACATTTGAAAAATATCCCAATCATAGTATCAGCTGGATTTTACAAACAAACAAAATTGAAGAGAGAATTGTTGAAATCTTATCTTACAAAAACGACGAGACGAGTATTGTTTTTAAACAATTTCCAGATAATCCTCATTTATACAGAGATGATGTCAACCAGTATATGAACAAAATAATTGAAAAACATGGAAAAGAAGAATGGAAAATTATTGTTTTAACAAATGAATTTCATAACCATTTAGGAATTTACTCAATTATTGGTGCAAAAATGGGACTAAGAGCAAGAGAATATTTTAATATTGGACTTGATGAATTATTAGTAGTTTCTTATGCAGGCAGCCGACCGCCTATCAGTTGCCTTAATGATGGTTTGCAAGTAAGTACAGGAGCAACTCTTGGGCATGGTACTATTTCTACAACAAAAGATTTGCCTCAAATACCGAAGGCAATTTTTACTTTTAAAAACACTTCAATAAGTCTTCAACTAAAACAAGATTATTGGGACATAGTTAAAAAAGATATAAAACAAGGAATCAAACAACACGGGCTATTAACTAATAATTATTGGCTTTTTATTCGTAAACTTGCAATCAGATATTGGTTAGAGTGGTGTAGAAAAGAAATTTTTAATATAGAAATAATAGACTGATGTTATCTAATCTATATGCATATAATATATAATACCTTTATGTTCCTAAAAAGATAAAGTACAGATGATATTTTATAAATTAAAAATAGGTCTGAATATCATTTAATTAAACGAATGGATGCATCTATGCAAAAACCAATTATTTATATTTTAATAATTTTGATGCTTATTGTCATTGGAATCTCTTGCAGCGTCAATGAGCCTATCGAGGAAGAAGACCCTTATGCATTGTGGAAAGAACAACCAAATGAAATAATAGTTTTCATGTCTAAGGCAGATTCGCCCGAAGGTGAATTGTACCTGTTAAATAAAGATGGTCAAATAACCAGATTAACCGATAATAATCGCCACGAAAATAATCCTGCTATCTCCTTCGATGGCAAGAAAGTTGCCTTCAACGGGGGTGATGAAGATAATCAGTTGACTTGGGAGATATACATCCTTGATATATACACAAGGGAAGAAACTCAACTTACCGATAATAATGTTATTGATGCCCACCCTGATTGGTCTCCGGATAATTCCAAGATCGTATTTGGGTCTTTCAGAGATACTCAAGGAAATCCTTCTGGCACAGCAGATATTTATGTAATGAATAATAATGGAACTGGACTAACACAACTCACTAATTCTTCTTGGGAAGACAATGACCCCGAGTGGTCTCCCGATGGAACTAGGATCGTCTTCAAGTCGACACGTAATACCCAACAAAGCGGACGAGAAGAAATCTACATCATGAACAGTAATGGTTCCGATCCACAAAGGTTGACCACAACCAGAGGTTGGCAATCCGATCATGATCCAAGCTGGAGTCCAAATAGTAACCAAATTCTTTTCACTCGGTTTGAAGGTAGCAGAATCTGGTACGACGTAGCTAATTTCGCAGAAGACTGGGAGGAACTCACTCCCTGGAATGTCCATCGGGTTGATTTAAATGGAAACGTTGAGAGATTAACTAACAACAGTGATGCCGGTTGGGGAGTCACCCTTTACTCCGCCGATGCAAGCCAGATACTATTTGGTACGATAGATTGGATCACAAATAACAGTAATCGGGTAATCGGTGGCAACCATAGGTTAGTATTGATAGATCCTGATGGTTCAAACCAGCAGCAGCTCATTTCAGATGACGATCACACCGGTACCCTTGAATATTTTGATTGGTGAAAATAAGTCATAAGGTCTGTCAGGTGAACCGCGGTTCGTTAAAGAATTATTATATCCTCTAAATCTACAAGGTCACGGCTTCCACTTAATCGGATAAATTGATTCACCAAATACCTCTATTCGCTTTGGGATTAGATTTATTTTATTTCTATTAGCATTTTTAAACTAATTGAAGTGAATTGACAATTTTAATAATATAAAGCGAATGATAGCTGTATATTTAAATAATTTACACGATGTATTTTGCAGCTTAATTATAAGTTAAGTCTCCATAGGGTTTCGTGGTATCCATTTCATAGACTTTAAAAGTGTGCAAAACAAAGCATAATAACAGAACTTTCAAATAAGAGGAGAGCGATATGCCTGAAACGATTAGAATGTGGATAGAAGTTTCCTTCGATATAATCTACCTGATTGTGATATGGATTATGGTGTCTATGATGTTTCGTAACCGATCAGTTGTAACACCTGATAACCAACGTGTAGCT
>JAUWFQ010000025.1 GCA_030606865.1 bacterium | reverse complement strand
TTTCTCTATTTTTCACTTTTATACAAATATGACTAAAACCTTGTTTATATGATTTAGCTGTAACAAACAATTCTAAAAACAGCTCATCTTTTTGCATAAGATAAACTGAAGTATTTTCGTGAATATTGAAAAATAGTTTAGCTAAATCTTTATCTAATTCATAATTCCTTACTTCAACCATACCAAGAATATTTTGATAAAAATCTATAACTTCTTCTGACCTGACAATATTTAATGCTATATGTTCTAATTTCATAAACTTATTGCCAATTTATAACCGTTATGAATAGCATCTTGTGCGTTCCCTGTCTTTTTAGCATCACCAATAACATGAACTAAAATGTTATTTTTTAATTCTTTTTCCAAGGGGTTAAAACTTTTCATACCTGTTGAAATCACAATCATATCAATATTATTAAATTGAATATCTTTACCATCTTTTTCTGCATAAACTGTTTTCCCTACAATTTTTTTTACATGAGTATAATTTCTAAAAATAGTTCCTTTTTCTTTCATCATTTTTAAAGAAAGTAATTTTGCAATCATTTCCATATCTTCGCCAAAGTCAGTTGTTCTTTTAATAATAATCACCTGATTATTAAGTGGAATTAATGCTGTTGCTATATCAACACCGATAAGACCTCCGCCAATTATCAAAACTTTTTTATTCTTTGGTAAATTTTCTTTAAGCAATATTTCTGCCCAATAAAATTTATCTAAACCATCAATTTTTATTTCTGCGGGTTTAGAGCCAGTAGCAATAACTACCTCATCATATTTATTGATGAGATCAGATTTTTTGGCTTCTTTATAAATTACTTTAATATTATTAACTTTTATTTTTTTAACAAAATATGGAATTAAGGTTTTCATAGATTTTTTATTGGGAGTAAGGGGAGCAAAATTAAATTGCCCTCCAAGTTCATCTTTTTCAAAAAGTGTTACTTTATGTCCTCTTTTCTTTAATGTTAAAGCAGCTTCCATTCCTGCCAAACCGCCACCAACAACCGCAAAATTTTTAGATTTTTTGGGTTTTTCAAAAATATCAATTTCTTTACCTACTTTCGGGTTTACAAGGCATTGAAGACCTTGTCCTGATTTTACTCCACCCAAACAACCTTCAGCACAAGCCAGGCAAGGACGAATCAAACCTTTTACTTTATTTAAATATTTTCCAACAAAATTAGGATCAGCAATCATTGCTCTACCAACTGCAATATAATCTACATTATATATACGTTTTATTGATTTTATATCTTTACTAGAATTTATCCTACCCACAAATATTATTGGAATGTCAATAGATTTTTTAATTCTGCAGGCATAGTACCATGTTTTTCCTTTGGGAACAAACATGTGTTGGAAAAACCACGGGGGTGTTGAACATGCAGAACCGGCTGAAACATGGATTGCATCGACACCATTCTCTTCAAGAATTTTAGAGAATTTAATCATTTCATCAATATGGAATCCGGTTGGGATAATCTCATCACCACTTATACGTGCAATTATTGGAATATCAACCGCATTTCTAACTGCTGATAAAACTTTTAGTGGGAATCGTATTCGATCTTTATAACTACCACCATAATCATCATTCCTTTTATTAACATCAGGTGATAAAAATTGAGCCAACAGATACCCATGTCCAAACTGAAGTTCAATAATATCGAATCCAGCTTCAACTACTCTTTGGGCACTATCAACAAATAAATCAATTACCTTATCCATCATATCCCGATTCATATATTCAGGGACTGCACCACCATTCTCGCAAGGTTTGTCTGTTGATGACCAAAAATAATTACCGGGAATCTTAGGATTAGCTAATCTACCGGGATGATTCAAATGTGCGATCACTTGAGCGCCATTAGCATGTATAAGATTTATTAATTTTTTTAGTCTATATAATTTATTATCGTTATCGATACCAATTTGTGTGGGGATTTCTCTCAATCCTGAATCCATATAAAGAGGTTCAATAGTGATTGCACCAATGTGTTTACTTCTTAAATCATAGAAATCAAGATGTTGTTGCTTTATAGTGCCAGTTGTATCACTATAGCCAAGTTTAATCGGAGGAAAAATAAATTCATTTCTCAAATTTAGCGCAATCATTCTATTGTTCCTTAATATCCAATTGAATAAGCAAATAGACCAACAATTAAGGCATAAACCACATTAACAAGTTTTACTCCCAAGAATCCTCTTTTTGATTCAGCAAGAAGTGGCAACATTCCGTGTCCATCTTGAGAAATCGAACTCGCTAAGAGCACGCTAAAGGGTATGGTTCCCTGTGCAAATAAAGTTATAAAAATAAAGTGCGGACCTGACTCGGGTATTATTCCAATTAATACAGCAATAATCACTAAATACAGCATATTCTCCGACATCCAGGCTTCAATATTTATATAACTCAAAAGGAAATGAAAAACTATCAAAGTACCAAATATCCATAAAAATATACGTGGGATATGTACTTTTGTGATATGCTCCCATAAATGCTCTTTTAGAAAATGTTCAGGAACACTTGCTACAATAAATAAGGATACACTAATTGCAAATATTAAGGAAATCTTGATCCACATTTTGGCATCACCGGCTACAAATCCGGTTATTACTGCAACTAGAAGCAGGGCGATTATGGAAATCAATATCACACGATAAATTGATGGTTTATTCAAGTATGTATAAAACTTATCTTTTTCAAAACATTTACATTGTTCTTCAGGATGAAAAGGTAATTGGTTTTCCGAAAATTCTCCCAGTAACTTTTTAGGAACATAAAATTTATCAGTTATAAAGCCGGCAATTATTCCAATAATCAAAATAATTATTGTCAGCAATATTGCTATTTTTGGAAACATTGCAAACATTACGAATGCTTCATCACCGCTGGTTGCGATCATTGCTGCTACAATAGCCCCAAAAGAAACTAGACGATGCGAAAATAGCGCTACAACTGTAAATGCACCAAGACATCCGGGGATAGCACCAAGTAATGCAGCGAAAATATATTGTTTCCATCGGCTGCCCGATAATTTATCCTGCCAGATACCATTTGTTTGAACATTGATATATTCAATTACCAGCATCATAACGAATACAAAACCGGTTATCATCACCGATTGTTTTAGAATTGGTAGAATATCACTTAACATATATTCTTAACCTTTCCACGCATCAGTTTCCATTTGTAAAAATTTTGATCTTTCTTGATCATTCATGGTCCTTACATTGTGCTCAAAACTTAAGCCTAGATTTTTAATAGGTTTTTCGATAGAACCAATTAATTTATCAGCTATAGGTATATTTGGAAAAGGAAATGCAAATTCAACTATTACTTTTTTACCCAATAAAAGTATATTGCTTATTATCCCTAATTTAATCAAAGAATGATTGATAGCAGGATGTTCCACATTGGAAATGGCATTCTCAACTTCTGTTTGAGTAATCATAATTAAAATTCTTTTAACTCATTATTTTTATATTTCTCATACGCTTCTTTAACAGTCATTTCACTTGCACCAATAAATACTTTTATATCTGCTTGGTTTATTACCGTTGCTGCGTTTCCTCCCGGACCATTGCCTGTAATTAATATATCAGGATTTAATTCATATAATTTTTGCGCGGTTTTTGGGCCTGCCCCATGTGCCTCATTGCTTATTGCTCTATTATCAAAATTAGTTAACTCTTTTATTTCATCATCATATACTAGGAGAAACTCAGTTCTGCCAAATCGTGAATCCATAACTGAATCCCAATATATTCCCTTTGTAGTAAATGCAATTTTCATCTTCCTTCCTCTATTTATTTGCTATTAATTGTACTTTTTCCCAACTTTCAATCATACTGTTATAAAGTTTACTTTTGTCATATTCAACGATAGTTTTTCCCTTCGTCATTGCTTCCGTAAAAGTTTCATCATATGGTAAACTAGAGATATGAACTATATCTTCTTTTTCTAGATAATTTTCGATTTCTTCGGATACTTGTTTATTTATATCCGATTTGTTTATTATGCAACCCGCTTTAATCTTGAATTTTTTCACTAACTGATATACTCGCTTTAAATCATGCAAACCAGATACACTTGGTTCTGTAACCAAAACAACAAAATTTGCTCCGGAAATTGAAGAGACAACCGGGCATCCTATTCCCGGTGAACCATCAACAATTATATAATCCTTATTGGTATCAGAGGCAGTCTGTTTAGCTTCATTTTTTACTTTAGCAACAAGCTTACCGGAATTATCCGCACCAATTCCTAGCTTAGCGTGAACCATTATGTTACCAGTCTTGACTGTAGAGACATACCACTTGCCAACATTAAGATCAACGTTCGTAATTGCCTCTGTGGGACATACTCGTGCACAATAGCCACACCCTTCGCAACTCAAAGCATCAACTATATATTTCCCATCTATAATGGGAATTGCGCTATACCGACATACATTTGCACATTCATCACACTGTGTACATTTATCTTGATCTATGATTGCAAGTTCGCCGCTATAAAAATCTTCTGATTGAGCAAAATCAGGCTGCATGAGCAAGTGCATATCGGCTGCATCAACATCGCAGTCTGCGACTACAACATTATTGCCACCCAAAACCGCAAATGATGCAGTAATTGATGTTTTACCCGTACCGCCTTTACCTGAAATCACTACAATTTCTTTCATTTTATGATCACCTGATTCAATTTTAAAATATAATCCATAATACCCTCCAATTGTCTTCTCGCATCAGCATGCTGATTGTATATTAATTTACCTGAAGAGTACAATTCTGCAATTCGACGATCATTTGGGATTTTGGCAATTATAGGAATAGCTCCTTTATTACAATACTCTAATACATCATCATTTCCAATACCATAACGATTTATAATTACAGCATATCCTTTCTTTAATTCTCTCATCGTTTCCACAGCTATTTTCAAATCATGCAAACCAAAAGGCGTTGGTTCCGTGACAAGAATCACAAAATCAGCATCTTTAGTAGCTTCAATCACAGGGCAAGATGTGCCGGGCGGTGCATCATAAATTTTAATTATATTATCTAAGAAGTTTTCATTTACATATTGAATTGTTTGAGCAATTAATGGAACTGCTTGTTCTTCACCAATATCTAGGCGACTTTCAATAAAACTAAGATTACCTTGATTGAAGTGCTTTAGCACACCCATTTTCTTTGGAATCATTGGTAGAGCTTCTGTGGGACATAATTCAGAACACGCATAACAACTATGACATAATTCAGGAAATACCATGATCTTTGTACCAAGCTGTATTACAGCGTGAAAATTACAAACATCCTGACATATTCCACATAAAGTACACTTGTCTTCAACCCATTCAGGAATTATTTTGAATTTATTTTCCTCGTGTACTAATTCAGCTTTAATAAATAAACCTGAGTTTGGCTCTTCAACATCCAAATCGCTTAGGACAACTTTTTGGCTTTCAGCAAATAGTACCGCTAAATTTGTTGATAATGTTGTTTTCCCGGTTCCGCCTTTTCCGCTGGCTATCGCAATGTTCATTTATTTAATGTTTTTTCTACTTTTTAGAGAGTTAAGAGTTTTTTGTAAGGTTTTGATCGCTAAGTAAATACAATCAAGTTTTTTATCAGGTACGCTACCAAGATGAGCTACAATATCATATTCACAAATATTTCTTGCATCAGCAACACTTTTATTTTTTACTAATTCCATTAGTGCCGAACCTGCTGTTAATGCTCCTGCACATCCAACTGCTTCAAATTTTGCATCAATAATTTTATTAGAATCGATCATCAAATATATTTTCATAGTGTCACCACAGGTACCTTTATATGTAAATGATACTGTTGGATTTTTTATAATTCCGACATTTGTTTTATTTTTATAATACCTGATTGCTTTTTTCGAATAACCGGTTCTTTTTAACAAATCATCCATTTAATTCAAACCAAACTAATGATCGCAAAGATTGTCACCGGCTTCAAGCTGCTCATCTAAATAATATTGAACCAATTTTTGTGGAGAATCAGTTGTGATTCCTACATAGACCTCAATATTATTTAACGCGAATAATTCTTGTGCTTTTTGTCCCATTCCTCCTGCTATTATAACATGCACTCCCCGATCAGCCAGATATTTTGGATATACACCCGGCTGATGGAGAGGAGGAACAACAAATTCTTCTTTTATTATTTTATTATCTTCGGTTTCAACTATCGCAAATTTCTCACAATGTCCAAAATGTTGAGTTAATTCACCATTCATTGTAGGTATTGCAAATATTTTTTTCATTTATTGTTCAATTTTCAATTTATTTGGTTAATTAATCTAATTTATCCCATATTACTAAAATTAGAGCCCCTTCTTTTGACTCAAACGGACCATGATCCTCATGCGCTCTAATAAGTTGATAAGAACCTTTAGGACAAATAACATTATCGCTTGTGTACATTCCATCTAAAACAAAGTGTTGTTCTGTCATTATATGGGAATGCTCCGGCATACTAAATCCTTTCGGTAATTTCAAAAGAATTGTCTTACCATTATCATCATCTCTCAAAGCCTTCATAAGAGTGCCTTCAGGATAATTGGTTGCTTCTTTCCAATTCAAGGCATCAAATATATTTATTATATTTTTCATGATTCAGCCCTCCATTTCTCTAATGAATAAACAATAATGATTAGAAATCAGTAAGTTAAACTTTATCCCTTAGTAATTCATCTCTAACCATTATGTTTCCACATTTTGGGCATTTAATGGAAGTACATTTTACACCTTGTTGATGCGGAACTTTTTCACCACATTTAGCGCATACACAATATCCACCTGTTCCATAACTTCCACCTTTATTTCTACCTTTTCCACCACCGCGTCCTAATCCTCTTCCTTGACCCATATTCAATCCTTTTCCTGTATCATTCATCCTTTTTTTCTCCTGTCTTCTTTAATTGCTCCTCTAAAGATGATAATTGATCCTTAAGAATCCGTATATCATTTTCGATTATCGTTTTGTCAGATACACTTGGATTATTTTCAATATTCATATTCCCATATCCATATCTATAACCGAGACCGTACCCTCTACCATATCCAAAACCTCCTCTATTACCTCTTTGGTATCCTAATCCACGATTTGAATAATATAAATCATCATTACCGACGCAAAATCCCATGCGCCGACCTGTCATTGGACCAAAACCACTAGGTCCTGTTCTGTCTCTTCCTGGCATTTATGCCTCCTCTATTTTTGTTATTATTAATACAACATCTACCATGCCCAAAACCACCGGCAAGGTTCAGTAAGTTTTTAGAATTACACTCCGGACAATTTAACAATGGCATACCGATATTAGTTTTAAACATATACCCACAATCTACACATCGGATAATATTATTTCTAAAATGAATATTCCCACCATCAATAGTTAATAACTTACCATGGATTATAAAATCCGCTATTTTTTTTCTAGATTGTTCAATTAATCTCGAAAATGTTGAACGAGAAATTTGCATTTCTTCAGCAGCTTCTTCATGAGTCAATCCTTTATAATCAGCTAAGCGAGTCGCTTCAAATTCATCTAAAGTCAGCAAGATTTGCTTTAATGATAATCCAGGTACTCCAATAGGTTTAAATTCTACATAAAGTGGCGGTTCGTTTACAATTCTATTGTTTTTTGGACGCGGCATATTTATTACTATCTAATTTACGCCATGAATATAATGAACATATGTGCATAACAGCAAATGATATATTTATCAAATTTGATATTAATTATAATAGTAATATTGCATTACATACAACATAAGTATGATTACACAAAAATAGAATTTATTTAAACTTTATTATTTTTCCACTTCAAGAAAAATATATTTAAAAGTTAAGCTTAATATTTATTGACGGCGTAAATCCGATCATAGCTACATCGGTTACTGAACCCGGTGACTTCCAATATTCATAGCGACGGTAGCTTATACTCCTTTGATTATATACATTAAATAAAGATAAATTTATTTCACCGTTTATTTTCCCCCTGATAATTTTTTTATTAATGGCTAATTCTAACCAGTGTAATGCCGGTAACCGTTTTTGATTTCTTTTCCCTTGCAATACATAATAATATATATCTCTTGCTTCTTCTTCATCAAAATATGCTTCATCCCAATTTTGTATTTCGATTTGGCTAACATCTGTATACACTCTACCGGATGAGTAAACCCAGGATGCGGAAATATTCCAAGTTCCGATAGAATAAATCCCAGTGCATTTGAACTCATGGGTACGATCATGATCCGCCAAATAGGAAACACCGTTATTTAATTTTGGAAATGTATATTCAACTTTTCCGTAATTATAACTAGCCCATCCGGTAATTATTCCACGTTTTTTTTGCATAGATAATTCAAATCCTTGCGAATATCCTTTCCCGGTATAAAATAATGATACATTATCAAATATTGTACTATCAAGTACTTCGGCTAAAATTGTCTGTTGTCTGTTATACTCCGTTAAATTATCAATTACTTTTAAATAGGCTTCTATTCCAAATGAATATTTATCTTTGGTATTGTGCATCCCTAAAATTAGATTTTTAGATGATGCCGGTTTGATTGAATCTCCCACGACTAACCAAAAATCATTTGCACCGTCAAGTGAATTTTCATTTATAAATCGATTTATAAATTGATAATATTGACCAAGAGATGCTTTTAGTGCAATATCATCATCTATTAAATAGCGCAAAGCAACGCGTGGTTCATAATAAAGTTCATTAAAACGGTTAAAATAATTACTCCTAATACCAGTAGTTAACTGCAATTTCTCATTTGGATTCCATTGATCTTGAAAATACAAATGACTTAGCAATACGTCTTTCCCTTGGTCAACTAACCATAATCTTTCCGCGTACAAAGTGGAAAAATCCGTTTGGAATAGTGAAGCACCTAAACCCAACTCAGCCTTATGGCTACCTGACAATGTCCACTCACTTTCAAGACGAACGGATGTATCTTTAACTTGATTCTTTTCATTTAAATTTATGTTTGATATTTTTTCAAAAAATTGGTTATTAATTACACTTTTCGAAAAGGTTTCAGAATTATAGGTAGTGTTAGCAATAAATAGGTGTGAAAATAATTTTGGCTGCCACTGACGTGACCATCGGAAACTTGTTCCAAAATTTCCCCAACTGTTACGGTCATGTAAATCAATCTCATAGTTATATGAATCATCGTCTAATTGAAAATCACTTTTTTCAGTGATAGTTTGGTCAAAATAATCCAATCCTTTATAAATACTAAAAGAGATAATATCTCTTTTAGTAGGCATTAAAGTGATTTTTCCATTAAGATCGTAAAAATAAAATTGCGGTGGTTTAAAGGTTTGCATTGAGTCAGCAAAGGGCGCATAATAAAATGCATCCGTTGCTAATCCATTAAAGTTCTCACCGGTGATATAACCACTAATTAGATCATAGATCGGGGTCTTGAAATAATCAATGTGTGAACGCCGAGCCGATAAAAATATACTTCCTCGCTTCCATAATGGCAATTCTAAAACCATACCGGTACTTAACATCCCCGTAGATAAGGAAAAATGCTTTTTATTGGAATCACCGTTTTTGCCGGATAATTCAACAATTCCTGAAATTCGACCACCATATTTAACCGGAAATCCAGATTTATATACTTGCACATCTTTTACCGCATTTGGATTAAAAGCACTGAAAAATCCAAAAAAATGATCAATATGATATAATATCATTCCGTCAAATGTAATCAAATTTTGATCAGGGGTTCCTCCTCGGATGAAAAGGCCCGCTGTACCAATCTTGCCAACAGAAATACCGGGGAACATTTGCAATGAACGCATAATATCCAATTCGCCTAAACTTGGCAATGCAGATATTTGTCGCGGAGCGAAGGCAATCCTGCTATTATTTTCTATAGTATGTAATATTTCAAATTCCTTACCGTATGCATTTACATCTTTCCCTTCCAGGATATTCGGGATCATTTTAATGCTAATTGGTTGTAACGCTTTTTGAAAATTTGATAATAATAATTCTTGTGGTTTATACCCGATATAAGATAACTGCAACAATGCTGTTTTACTCTTGATACCACTAAATGCAAAATAACCGTAAGGATTGGTCACATCACCTACATAAGTATTTTTTACTGCTACATTTACGTATGGAAGCGGTTCACCGGTTAGCGAATTATACACCATTCCACTAATTGTCGATCCTTTTGACTGAAACCAGGGTTTGGTGATTATAAATTGTTCGTCATTTTTCTTCCATGCCAAATCTGTCCCGGATAGAATTTCGTCGATTATATTTTCAGCAGTACAACCTTCGCAACTGAAAGTCACATTTTTCCCTCGCACATGGTCATCTTGATAGATAATCAGAAGCTTTTCATCTTGTATCAATTGATCTAACACTTCCACTAAAGGACGATCATTAAAATGTACAGTAATTTTTCTGTTATCGCTTTGTGATAAGGCAAGATTTAACAGGATGACCGAAAAATAAGTAAATCGATTAAATCGATTCATTAATAACATAAATCCCCTTTTCAAAGCGATACTGCTGCTGTATCAGAATTGATAAAGTAGACAATACTGAGTCAATATTATCAGCTTCCAATACACCGGTTACCGTGATACCGGCTAATTTTTGGTTTGATAATTGAACCTGAACATTAAAGCGGCGCTCAATCTCCCGACACACATTTGCCAAATTGTCTTGAAAGAACATTAATTTATTTTCCGTCCATCCGGGATAATTTGCAAATGGTAACTTTTGCGGTTTTTCAGGTGGTTCTCCATCCGCGAAGCGCGACATTTGTCCAGCTAATAACGTAATATGCTTTTCAAGTGCTACATCAGAAACCTGCACTTTACCTTTGTTAACAGCGACTTCATTCATATCGTCACGATGCTTTACATTAAATTTTGTACCAAGAACAGTTATGGTTAGATTGTCTGAATTAACAATAAACGGGACCTGCCCCTTTTCAACATCGAAGTATGCTTCACCTTTAATTTTAACATTACGTTTAGATTTCCAACTTGATTTTTTATATTTAAGTTTTGATTCAACGCTTAATTGAACAAGTGAACCATCAGGGAGCGCATGACTTAGAATCTCACCGCGTTTTGTTGAAATATTAACAAAGTTCAGTTGTGTATACAAAATCGGCAGTAATACCAATAATAATATTCCAAATGATATAGCAAACGAAGGTCTTAGTTGTACAAATTTTGGTCGTGCTTTCAGAATATTCTTTCCCAATTGTTTTTCGTCTATTTTGTCCAATTTACTTTCCAGCCGCGCCCAAGAAACATCAGAATCAATTGGTTCGGGAAGTTTAATATTTTTACTCATTTCCCAAAGGGTTTTCTCATCATCACTAAGATTGTTGAATAATTTATTTTTTTTCTTAATTGTCATTCAATAATTCCAACCAAATTTAACGAATTCATCTGAGTTGGCAATAGAAATTCATTGCGCAGTTTAAAATCTGTGGCTTGGACTGTGTAATCAGAATACCAACCGTAAATACTATTTAACATTGTAGTTATAAAGATTTTTGTTTTAGGTAATCTCATTTTAACTCATTTTTAAAATATAAATTCAATATGGTTTTCTGTAATTTTTCAATGTTAATGGGTAGATTGTTATCATTTCTATTTAAAAAATATATCCTAAACTAACACCTAAATAAGGGACAATTGAAAAATCTTCTATATAATGCTCCCCGGAGATACGAATTAATGGGTTTGCATAAACTCTATAAATTAAATTGTTTTTAAAGTTTTTTCGCCATCCAATTATAGGGGATATTTGATAAGAATTTATCGTTTCGGTATAAGCTGATGCATTGCTTTTTCCACTCCAATAACTTCCGCCGATACCAAGCTCCCAAAAACTGCTTTGTTTACCAAAGTTAAAAGTTAATTGGTGAGGTAAAGAAATCCCTCCGCTATATGGAACAGATCCTATTCCAACAGAGGCGTCAATAAAATAATTTGATTTAATTGAAATTATTCTACTATAGTTTGCGGATACGATCAACCCGGTTCCACCAATTGTTAAATCAACTATATTTTTTCTTTTAAGGGATTTACCCAAATCTTCATAATTCCCTCGACTAAATACCATTGATGATAGTAATAAACACAGAATTATCAAGCTATTATTTCTAATTGTTTTCATCATAATTCAGTCCTATTCCTTAAGATATCTGATCTCCGCAATGATACCATTTTACCATCGCGGAGACCAAACCTTAACAGGAGTTACAACTATTATTAATTAACCTTGTTAAAACGTAAATCTATTCTATTAACAATAGCAACTATACTCCCTTTGTCCAAGCCGAGTTCCATTTCAAAGGAGCTATAGCATTCACTTGCAGGGAGGATGTCTGGAATATCGAAACAATAATCGGTTTCATTAAATAAATTTAATTCATTACCGCTAACGGAATAGGTGTACTCAACTGAATGAGAATAATCAGCATTATTATCAGTACCAAATGTTAAACTATCTCCATATTCAGGAAAATCGTATGTAACTATCAATTTATCGGTTCCTTCGGTCTTCCATGTTGCTGTAATTGTCTCTGACACGTCTTCCCAAGTATATATTTCCAACCATGTCCCATCATCTTTTATCTCAATGGTCCAACCGCCCATATCACCACCATTATCAGCTAAATCAAAAGAATAAAGCGACGTGGGTGTATTGGCCGGAATATCGGTTAAAGTGTGTTTAAGAACACCGCTTATCGTAACATTCCCGTCACCATCATTTTGAGGTATACTGACTTCATCTATCACCAATTGTTTACCATCATAATTAAAAGCGATATCGGCATAATATGTATCGTTAGATCCATCATTATAATATACATCAAGACCAGATGTAAACCAATCATCTCCACTTTTACAAAGATTCAATGTATAAAATGGCTTTTCCGGATCTGAATCCATATTATATAGTAGGATTGCTACAAGATCATCGCCGCTGGTACCATTGCTACTTTCGAAGCCTGGTATCGCAAACATATACTTGAAAGTTGTCTCAACAGAACCAGTAACAGCAATACCACCTTCGCCTTTAGCGTAAGAATTGATAGCTTTTTGATCAGAATTAGTCGTAATCAGTGTTTCATAATTCCAATAACTCATTGTGCCATTCCCGATTTCACTAGCGCTTTTGAGAAGTGTTTTTGCATTTGTATTTTGCACAGTACTCCATTTGCCTGTCAGATTGCCGGTCAGATTATCACCTGATGGCTTAATGGGACTCTTTTCACAACCCCAAAAGACAATGGTTATAATAACTATTATTACGAAAAGTATACGTCTCATTTTAATTCCTTTATGTTTTATTTTTTCGATTATGTGAAAGACTCCACTTTGAGTCCTGTGTAATAATAACGATTCATCGCATACATTTACTCACAATTATTTAAAATTCATATAATAATGCTGATTTACCATAAACTCCCGGTTCATAAATTGTTAATTGAATTGGTCTGTCATCTTGATAAATGCTGTGTAGCGCTCCATTAACGGAGCGATGTCAAATGTTAATTCTTCAGTAAGGTAAGCCTTCACAACCATCTTTGTTAGCGTCGTGGGAAATATAAATCGCAGCCTGCGGTAGATTGGATTCTGCAAAATCTTTCAATCCTAATATTTTAAATTTATGTGGTTGACGGCCGCCGCTATATAAAATAGATAATTTTAATGAATCACCATCAACTTTTGCTTGGTTTAGCCTTGCGTTATCATCTGCGTGTTTCTTAACAGTATTCAAATCATCGACAAGGATAAGTTGATTGCCATTTGTACCTTTCCCATTGGGATCGCCAGAATCGCAAGCGATAATTATCGCGATCAGCACCATAACTGTTATTTTGATTAAAGAGAGTAAATTTGGATTATTTCTTATGTAGCGCATTTTTGCTCCTTAAAAAGTTGAACAATGTTTCACATTATTAATACAACGATTTAAGATCAATTTCTACTCATTATAATTTTGCTAATTTCTTCTTCAAAGTTTTAAGTGCGCGGTATAACTGATTTTCTACTGTTCTCTGTGATATTCCTAACATCTCAGCTATTTCTTGATTTGATTTTCCCTCCATCCGATTTAATAAAAATACTGTTCTTTGTTTTAATGGAAGATTTTTATGAACGATATTTAAAATATTCTTCTGTATAAATTCCGCTTCAAGCGATTTTTCAGGGTTGCCGGATTGCTGATCATATATTTCGGTGATATTTTCTTTATGTCGTAACCTCACTGTTTCATGTTTAAAATGATCTTTACTCAGATTACTGCTGATCTTTGCAATTAAGGAAAAAAATGATTTATCGGACATTAATGACTGCCTTTTATTCCAAATTCTGATAAATGTTTCCTGAACTATATCTTCCGCAATGTCTTCATCGCGAATACGTGAAACGACAAATCGAAATAACACCGGATGGTATTGAAGATAGAGTTTTTTAAAGGAATCTTTATCCGAATGTTTTACATTTTCGATTAATATTTTTTCTGCTTGTTGCACAAGATATTTAGCAATAATTGTAAACTGAATTTGATGTAATTTACTTGACAATTACGATTAGAATAAATAAAGTGTTTCATTAAATTTTACAAAGGATTAGATTTAATCAGAGAAATAAATTTTAAGACAGCCTGTAAAATAATTTATTTACTTACTATCTGCTCCGCTCTCTTTCAACATCTAGAAGATTTTAATTAAAATGCTTGTTCCCATAATGGGAACTTACTATATTCAGATGCGTTATGAGAGTAATTGCGAAAAAGACATTAATTGATTTTTGGAAAAAATATAAAGATGCTGAACAGCCATTAAGAGCATGGTATCATGAAACGATTAACGCTGAATGGAATACGCATCATGATGTTAAAATGTTATATAAAAACGCTAGCATTCTAAAGAATAATAGAGTTGTTTTCAATATTGCAGGTAACAAATATCGCCTTATTGCTGCAATTCATTATAAGTATCATATTGTTTATATAAGATTTATAGGAACTCATAAGGAATATGATATAATAGATGCAAACAAAATATAAAATGATAAATAAAAATGAATATTAAACCAATAAAAACTGAAAAAGATTATAAGCAAACCCTTAGTCAAATTGACAAATTATGGGACGCTAAAGCAAATTCTCCCGAAGCTGATATTTTAAATATTTTATCAATATTAGTCGAAGACTATGAAGATAGAAATTTTAAGATATATCCCCCCGACCCCATCGAAGCCATTAAATTTAGGATGGAGCAACTTGGATTAAAAAACACTGACATTGCTAAATATCTTGGAGGTAAAAACCGTGTTTCGGAAATCCTGCATGGCAAACGCAATTTAACAGTGAAGATGATCCGGGAATTGCATAGCAAACTAGGCATTCCAGCTGAATCGCTTATTGGATCGTAATTGATCTATCCGCTCTGCTCTTATTCCATATCTTGATAATTTTATCGCGGAGCGTTCACCATCGGTGAAACCGTTTACATATACACCATCTTTCATCTACGTCCCGAAAAAATCGTGACCACGATGGATAAATTAATTTTAATTTAATATATTCAAATTGTCGGAGAGTTTTCCCATCCTAATCGTAGGAGGGGAATTAAAGGGGTGGTACATAAACATTGGTTTTCAATCCGATTGTATTTCGTCTATTACCGCCCAAATTGCGTTCAATACATCCTCAAGATTTTCAAATATCTCATTATTCCAAAATCGGATAACAGTAATATCGTGTTTCTCCAAATACTTAGTTCTTTTTTCATTCTTAGCACGATTCTTCCATAAATTATGTGGACCTCCATCAACCTCTACTGCCAATCGCATGGAAGGACAGTAAAAATCTAGTATATATGAACCAACACTATATTGTCTTCTGAATTTATAACCGCCTAATTGTCTTCCTTTTAATCGTGACCACAATAATACTTCGGTTTCTGTCATATTTTTACGAAGATGTCTACGTTTATTTTTAATATTTGGTGAATTGTATTGATATTTCATTTGTTAATTAATAATCATCTGCTTGGAATTTAAAACGCTATCTAAATACCCCATCTTTAATTCTTCCCCTACCATTCGGGGAAGAAAAAAGGAAACTCCGGATTTTAATTCAATTAATTCAATTTGATTCAAAGTTTTCCCATCCTAATCGTAGGAGGGGAATTAAAGGGATAGTACGATATTTAATCCGCTCTGCCCTATTTACACAACTTGATGATTTTATCGTGGAGCAGTTACCAATAACAATTCTGGCTTTATCGTTCCCTTCCACTTGTTTAACTTACAAATAACTCCTTAATATTAAACATACGATGACATTTAGATGATTTTATTAAAATATCATTTGTTCCCTAAATGGGAAATTTTAAAAACAACTTAGCTGTTTTTCAGCAAACCCTTATTATCATTTGATGTAAATCTTAACAAAATAAAATAACAAGGTATCCCGAAGAGTATTGTTGCTATCGCGGCAATAGACTCAATTGGTCTATTAATAAAAGCAATGATTGCGAGATAGAATGAAAAAATTATAAAAAGAGCTGGAACTATAGGATAACCGATGACATTCACAGAAGTTTCGTCACCAATCCCTCTCTTTCGTGCAATAAAAATCCCTAAGACTGCCATCATAGGAAATAAATTCAACGCATAATATAAATAAACAAATAACTGTTCAATGGATGAAAAAATAACAAAGACAATAGCTATACTTCCCTGTATCGCAATAGATCGACTTGGAACTTTAAATACTGGATGAATTTGTGAAGCAAATTTAAAAAACAACCGGTCTTTAGCCATGGCATAATAAATTCTAGGGCCTATTATTATAAATGCACTTAATGAGGAAACAAGAAAAATTCCAAGAATAATGCTTATGGAATTACCAGTGAATTCACCAAAAATGTTTACAAATACTTTTTCAAAGACAGCAATTACTCCCTGGACTTCATTAAATGGGAGTGATACAAGAATTAGCAAATTTAAAACGATGTAAAACGCTGTAACGATAAGTGTTCCAAGAATGAGCGAGTATGGAATATTTCTTTTGGGATTTTTAATTTCCCCGGCAATATAAGAAACTGCATTCCATCCGGAATAAGAAAACATAATTAACATCATTGCAGTTCCAAATGCTATGTCATTTGAAGATACTCTAACATCTTCTGACAAGTAACTGAAATTTTGTTCATATAATATAAATCCAGCTAAAACTAAACCAATAATTACTATAATTTTTATTAACACTAGAATATTTTGAACAAAAAACCCCGTCTTTATTCCTCGATAATGCAGAGTAGTAAAAAGTAATACTATAACAACCGCTAATACTTTTTTTAAGATAATAACTAATTCTTGAGAATATATATTTTCAATATTCAATCCTGAAAAAATATATTCTGAAAAACCTAATGCAGAGCCGGCTATTGGAGCAGAAAAACCAACTATAAAACTTGTCCAACCAGCTAAAAACCCAAAAATTGGATGGAATAGTTTGCCTAAATAAATATACTCGCCTCCTACCTCCGGCATTCGGGTAGCTAATTCGCTATAACATAATGCACCCAATAATGCAATTATTCCTCCAATCATCCAAAAACTGAGAACCCATAGCGGACCAGGTAGTTTTCCAGCTATGATTCCAGCTGTAATAAACACACCTGATCCTATCATATTTGCAATTACAATACCGGTAGCTGATCTTAAATTAATTGTTCTCTTTGGAGTCTTCATCTTCTATTTTATTATAATGGAGAATTGAATACATTTCATTTGGTACACAGATAAATATATTTTGCATTGGTAGAAATGTTAGTATTTATTCCTTTCCATTTTTTAATATTTTAGATAGATATGGATGAGGGTTATTGCAGATTGAACATTTTACCATATTAGATATTAACACTCAGAATTTCGTAAAAAAACAATTATGCGAAATATACCTACGATAAGGCATATCCGTTATTATAACTAATCTTCATATAGAGATTTACAATATTTTATTAAACTTCTATAGAAGCAAATTCCCCGACTTTTAATTTTAGAAGTATTAAGTCTATTTATTGATTGACTAAATTCTCCTCAAGGAACAATACAATAACATTCGTATAAAAGTCACGATTGCTTTTCTTTCTAAAACCATGTCCTTCATCTTTAGCTAATAAATACCAAACGTTACCACTATTTTCTCTTATTGCTGCAACCATCTGTTCTGCTTCTCCAACAGGTACTCGTGGGTCATTTAGTCCTTGTGCAACAAACATTGGTTTGGTAATCTTTTGAACATTATTGGTTGGTGATATTTTCTCTAAGAACTCGCGCATTTCTGGTATCCTCTCATCACCATATTCAGGCCTTCTTAAGTCTCTTCTATATTCTTTTGTGTTTTCTAAGAATGTAACGAAATTGCTGATACCAACATTATCAATACCACAAGCTAATTTATCATTATAATGAGTCATTGAAGATAATACCATGTACCCACCATATGATCCACCATATACCGCAATTCGGGATGCATCCAATTCAGGTTGTTCAGCAACCCAATCAATTAATTTACCTATATCTTTCACCGAGTCTTCCCTCTTGTAGCCATTATCTAACAATAAATAGTCCTTACCATATCCGGCTGAACCGCGAACATTTGGTGCTAAAACTGCAATACCTAATTCATTCAAATAATATTGAAAAGTTGATGAGAAATACGGCAGATACTGACTCTCAGGTCCTCCATGAATATATATAAGTACCGGGATAGGACCTTCTATATTATCAGGTTTATAGTAAAATACTGGAATTTTACGTGGTTCACCATTTACTTTATCAAACGTTTCATAGTGTCTGAGCTCAGGTATTATAAACGAATCTGTTTGTAATCCACCCACTTCGCTGTAAGTCCATCTATCTAATAAATTATTCTCCAAATTAAGCACAAAAATATCGCCGGGGGTTTGAGGAGTATTGATGACAAGTGCCAGTTGATTTCCATTAGGATGAAAATCTAATCCATATACCTGCCCAACTGGAATATTTGGAACAGTTTTATATTTATTTGTTTTAGTATTTAGTATATATAGTTTACCAATACCACCTTCATTAGCTGTAAATGCTAATTTTTTACCATCTTTAGATAATTCGATTTGTCCAATGTTCCACGGAATCTCCGATGATATTGTCTTAAACTTCTTCTTTTTAAGACCATAATATTTCAACTGTAAAAAGTTACTACCATCATCGGTAGTAATATATATACCTTTGTTATTCTTTGACCATAGAGCCTGACCATAGGCTATTTTCTCATCTTTTGGATTTATTTGTTCCAGAGTACCTGATTCAATATCGAGTATATGATAGTAAGATTCATTTGCAGAAATATAATTTATAACTAATAATTTTTTATCATCGGGAGACCAATCAACAGCACCCCAATAACCAGATTTTTCGAGTATTGGTATGGCTTCTTTAGGATTATTAATATCACTTAATAATAAATCGTAATCTCTTCCATTCCGTTTTGTGCTACTATATACAAATTTGTCTCCATTATTTGCCCAACTAACAAATTCATTCCTAGACAATCCGTCGGTTAACATTTCATAACTACCATTATCAAGATTGTAATAGAATACTTGGTAATATTCACTACCTCCGACATCCTTTGTAAATATAAATCCATTTTTTATTGGATCAGGACAAAGTGTTGCCCCTCTAAGTGGCTCTTTAAAGAATGTGATTTGTTTACGAGCACCTCCAGCTTTTTCAATAACATGCAGTTGAGAGGTTTCGCCAAATCTTGTTGAAATTAACATCTTCTTTCCATCAGGAAACCAATCTTGTAATGATGCTGATCGAGTATTTTGATACTGTAACATTTTATTTACAATGCGATCAGGTATTTCAGGGATATCTTCTATTACAAGATTACCTTTTTCAATACGTTCTACTTGCGAGAATAATGGGGTGGTTGATACGAATATTAGAGCAA
>JAUWFQ010000176.1 GCA_030606865.1 bacterium | reverse complement strand
AATAACACCGGCGATTGCAGCACATACCCCGCTTATGGCCATAATTTTTAACAACATCGGGTTAACGGAAATCCCGGCTAAACGAGAAGCTTCCGGATTACTTCCAATAGCACGGTTATAAGTTCCAAAGGTTGTTCGAGTCATTACAAAGTCCATAATTAAGAAGATAATAATTAGAATAATTACGGGTAGGGGTATCATTCCAATTTTGGATTGCCCAAGCCAAAAATAGGAAAATTGAATTCCTTCACAAATAGTAGTACCACCTTTCATTAGAAGCCCAATACCTCTGGCTACACTCATCATCGCAAGGGTAGCGATAAAAGAAGGTAATTTGAAATAAGTAATTAAATACCCACTAAACAATCCGATAAACCCTCCGACTGCCAAGGTGATAATAATGCCCCAGAATACCGGAACTCCGGCTACTGATAAAGCCATAAATATCATTCCAGCTAAAGCCAATATGGACCCAACCGAAAGATCAATTTGCGCTGCAGTAATTACGAAAGTCATTCCAAAAGCAATAATCGCTGTAACAGATACTTGAGTGAGAATATTAATCATATTATTAGTTGTAAGAAAACGTTCATTCACAATTGTAAATAGGATCATTAATAATACTAATGCAGTTAAGGCTGCATTAGTAATAATTATTTGCCCAAAAGATTTTTTTGAAATTGTTTTTTGATTTTTTATTTGTTCTGTTTTTTTATTCGTTGCCACTTATTGCAACTCCTTTCGTTTAATGATCTGATTTGAAATATTGTATAATATCATATCATCTTTTTTATAATTTTTCCCTCATCTATATCAGCACCTGTCAAAGTAGCAGTAATAAATCCTTTACGCATGACTATAACTCTACTACTAGCTGAAACAACTTCTGGTAATTCACTGGAAACCATAATAATTGCTCTATTTGGTTTTTCCGTAACAAATTTTTTCATTAATCCATGCATTTCTTCTTTTACTAATACATCAACGCCTCGAGAGGGTTCGTTTAAAAGTAGAAAATCACAATCAGTATTCACTAAACGAGCAAATAAAGATTTTTGTTGATTTCCCCCACTAAGAGCAGGTATTAGCTGGTCTATACCAGTTGTTTTAATACTAAATTTTTCTATAAAATCTTTTTGTATTTTCTTATTATCACTTTGATTAATAACTCCACTTCTATTCGAAACTTTTTCTAAATTTTCAATTGTGATATTTTCACCGACTGACATTGTTTTTAAAATTCCTTTATTTAATCGGTCTTCAGGTAAATATGCGATACCATGTTTAATCGCATTTCGGGGAGAAAAGGTTTTTAATTTTTTCCCATTAAATATTATTTCTCCTTCATCAAAAGTATCTGCTCCAAATATTGCTTTAATTAAAGTTGTACGGCCTGAACCCATTAAACCGGCAAAGCACAAGATATCACCTTCGTACACTTCAAAAGAAATATCGTAAAATTCACCTTTTTTGGTAAGATTTTTTACTTCCATTAATATTTTATCTGAATGAGTTGATTTTTCATTAGCAAATTTTGTGTCATACTTTTTAATTATCTTACTACCTACCATCATTTCTGTAAGAGCATTGGGTGTCATTTCTTCAGTTTTTCTAATACCCTGTAATTCCCCATCTTTCAATACTGCTGTTCTGTCAGAAATTTGGAAAATTTCTTCTAAATGATGTGAAATAAAAATAAAGGTAATCCCTTTTTTGCTTAAATCATTGATTATTTTAAATAACTTTTCTACTTCACCTTTTGACAAAGAAGATGTTGGTTCATCCAAGGCAATAATTTTTGCATTTAGGGATATTGCTCGTATAATTGCCACTAACTGTCTTTCATCAGCACTTAAATTTAAAACCGGTACTTTTAAATCAATTTCTACTCCTACAGACTGCATGAATTTACTGGCTTTTTCTAACTGCTTCTTTCGATTAATAATCCCAATATAATTGGTAATTTCATTACCAAGTAAAATGTTTTCTTCGCCGGTTAGATGTAATGCTAATCCCAATCCCTGATAAACCATACTGATTCCTTCTTTTCTCCTATCAAAAGGAGTTCCTGTTAGTTGTCGTCCTTCAATGAAAATTTCACCGCTCGTTTCTTGAACGGCACCGGACAGAATATTTAAAAGAGTTGATTTGCCTGCTCCATTTTCTCCCACTAAACCAAAAATTTCTCCTTTCTTAATGCCAAAAGAAACATTTTGTAAAGCAGTTGTTCCGGGATATTGCTTTGTCAATTCTCTAAATTCCAAGATAACTTTATCATTTCCATTCATGATAGACTAACCTCAATTCTAAAATATTCTAATTACATTAAAAATAAAATATTATACTGATTCATAAGAATTACTAATTACTACTACACTGGTATATACCAGTGTAGTAGTAATCATTCAAATATCTATCTTCTATTTACTCCTCTATTTTACCGGTTCAGTAATCGGGAAGGTCACATCAATAGTACGAGAAATTGCATTTCCAGATTCAACAAACTCAGCAGGATCTATACCAAATGGTTGGAAGGGTAAATGTATAGAGCTACAAGCAATCTTTATATAAGTCGGAATCTTCTTTCCATCTAGTAAATCCAATAAGTTTAGAGCAGCAACATGCCCAATAACTTGTGGATGTTGAGCACCAGTACATTTAAAAGCCGTACCGGCATTAATAGCATTTACTGCTTCAACTTGTCCATCAACACCCGTAACGACCACATCATCTCGACCGGTTTCTTGAACTGCCTTTAAAGCACCGAGTGCAACATTATCATTACAACCAAAGAACATTGCATCAAGATCTTCATATGCAGTTAAAAAGTTTTGACCAATTTCATAGCCACCTTCAATAGAAACGTCAGCCTCTTCTTGTTTTTTGATAATTTCAAGTAGACCTTCGGGTCCCTCGGCAATTGCGGTTTCAAAACCCTCTTGACGATCTCGGCATGAGTTAGCCTGGCTCCATAGGCCACAAACAATTTTGAACGGTCTTTTTGCATCAGTGGTGTTTTCCAAATTTCTATAATAAGCAACCATCCATTTTCCAACTATATAACC
>JAUWFQ010000037.1 GCA_030606865.1 bacterium | reverse complement strand
TAGCAACTATACGGGGAGGATTCGGAGGATTTTCCGGTGGCTCAGGACAACCCACGATTAAAAGCATTATAATACTAAAAAATAATATTTTTATTTTGTTTTCTATAGTATTCACCTTAAAAACTTAGCCAACCTCCAATTCTATGTGCATTTCCCAAATCATGATTAGAAAAGCTATAGTCGAGACCAAAGGAATAATTCAGATTACCAAATGTTAACCCAATTCCTCCTTGTAAATAATCATAATTAAATCCGCCGCGTATGTTTATTACCTCAAACAGAGTTAATTCAACACCGTATTGTGATTCGTTTCTATATAGTGAATTCTGTTGCCAGAGAAGAGTAAATTTTATAGGTAGATGATCAAATGTTTGAAAATAACCAATACCGGTGATTAACTGCATGGGGATATCATCTCTTTTTCCTGAACTCCAGTATATTCTTGTATTTACAATATTGTTTAGCGACAATCCAAACGCAAACTCGTCTAACCAATCATACAAAAACAGATCCTCTAAATCAAGAAAAACCATCCCACCCATATCAACACCAATACCTGTTCCGGTTACTTGGTATAAATCTTTTTGTAATAGTTTTACATTTATTCCAATCGGTATTCTTAATGGAATCTCAGCAAACATCCATCCCGGTTCAATATTATATTTAATACTTTTAGATAAATTGATGATTAAAGCTGACTCACGAGTATTAAATGAATTAAATCCTCGAGCAACTAAAGCTCTTATCGAATCTCGTCTAGATTCTAAATCAGTGATTAATTTTACATCGGGGCGCTCAAATATATCGTTTATCGATAAATTTAAAGCGTAAATTCCCCAGTGATAACCTTTTTTAGTAGGATGAGAAAAACCTAACGTATAATACTCAGCTAATCCAAATTGATTTATATACATACCAGTGAAAGTATTATTTGGCAAGAATGCTGTAGCGGCGGGGTTTACTAAATATCCCCCCACATTTTCGGGTAATGCGACAACAGACCTACCTAAACCAACTGAACGGGAAGAAGCGCCTATATTTAAGAATGCATCTCCATAACTCGTCTCTTGACTCAACAAAAATGATAAGGGTAACATAATAACTACAATGAAAATTTTCATTTTTATCTAACTATTTTACCGGTTCTTTCTATCACGTTTTCCCCAATTTTGCACGGATTAAATAGAAATTTTAATCGCCGGATGAGATAAATAAACGATCATTCAAAAATCGTCGTAAAGCCATTTCATCTTGACCAAGATTTACAAGACGACCATTCTCAGCGATAGAAATACGATGTGTCTCTTCTGATACAACTACTATTAAAGCATCCGTCTCTTCCGACAATCCTAATGCTGCGCGATGCCTTGTTCCCATTTCCGGATCAATCATTGTACTTTCAGTGAGCGGTAAAATACATGCAGCTGCTTCAATAATTTCATTCTGAATTATTATGGCGCCATCGTGCATAGGTGAAGTTGGATTAAAAATAGAAATTACAAGCGGCGCTGTTACTTCAGCTTTTAATGGCATTCCAGCATCCTTATACATTCTAAGACCAGTTTCTCTTTGGAATACAATTAATGCTCCCCATCCTCGATCAATGATCTGGGAGGTTGCATCGACTATTTCTTCAATCGATTTTGCTGAATCTAACCTAAAAATCGAACGGAAAAATCGATTTTGTCCAATATATATAAGCATTCGGCGAATTTCAGGTTGAAATAATATCACAAAAGCAACTACCCAAACTGTTTCAAATTGATTGACTAACCACGATGTAGCGGAAAAGCCCAATGAATTAAATACAAACGATGCAATCAATAGGATTATAAGACCAACCAACATTTGTCCGGCTCGCGTGCCTTTAAAATATTGATAAACTTTATAGAATAACCAACTTACAAGTAACAAGTCAATTATATCTAACAACGTAACGGTTAAAAATCCTATTTTAAATATTTCCATTTATACAATTTATTTAACTAAAAGTTAATCTATAGATCCTTATTGTACATCAATAAATTTCATGAAATTCCACAAATTTTTTCTGTTATCCTAACAATACGAACCATTTCTTTAATATCGTGCACTCGTACAATACGTGAACCGTTCATTATCGCCGCAGTAACTATGGCGGCAGTTCCCTCTATCCTATTTTCCAGCGGTAAATTTAAAGTACTACCTATAAATGACTTACGAGAAGGGCCAACTAGTACAGGGAAACCTAAATCCACTATCCGACTTAATTCACGAATTAATGTAAAATTATGATCAATAGTTTTACCAAAACCAATACCTGGATCAAGAATAATATTATTGGGGGATATTCCATTCGATGTTAATACTGCAATTCTCTCCTGAAAAAACGTAATTAATTCATTCATCAGATTGTGGTACGAAGGTTCCTTTTGCATATTTTGAGGATTCCCTAGCATATGCATCACGATTACCGGGACTTGTAATTCACTGATAATACTAACCATATTTCTATCAAATTGCAATCCGCTAATATCATTTATAATATTAGCTCCGGATGAAATTGCCTTACTTGCAACCACAGATTTATATGTATCAATTGAAATAATAATATTTGATTTTTTTCGAATACCCTTAATAACAGGAATCACTCTCTTTAATTCCTCATCAATATCAACTGGTTTTGCCCCTGGTCGGGTTGACTCACCACCAATATCAATAATATCAGCACCTTCGGTCTCCATCTTAATAGCATGGTTAATTGCCTCTTGATAATTATTATATTTTCCTCCATCACTGAAAGAATCCGGTGTGACATTCAGAATACCCATGACCAATGGTTTCCTATTATCGTTACTTAACCAAGTATTAAAACGTTCAATAATCATCATGTATTCTAAAATTATAACTAATCAGATTTTATTAAACTGTAGAAGTTGAAGTTTTGGATTTAGATTTTCTTTTTATTGTTGGTCTTTTTGTTACTGTCTTTGATTGCTGTTTTTTTCTACCTACAGTAGGTTTTGTTTCATTTAAGACTTGCTGCCCATTATTTCTACGGCGAATTATTTTTTTGCCTGATATAATTCGTTTTACATCACCATCATCAAGTGTTTCATATTGGATTAATTCTTCAGCCATTAAGTGTAATATCTTTTCGTGTTTATTTAACACTCCGTGCGCTCTTTTCTGAGCTATGCGAATTATCTTCGCTATTTCTTCATCAATCATTCTCGCTGTTACATCGCTATAATCGCGATGAGACTGAATTTCTCTACCAAGGAAAATTTCCTCGTTTTTCTTTCCAAATGTCATTGGACCAAGTAATTCACTCATACCCCATTCACAAACCATCTTTCTAGCTATCACCGTTGCTTGTTCTATATCGTTGCCTGCACCTGTCGTTAACTCATTGAATATTTTCCGTTCGGCAGCTCTACCTCCTAACAAAATTGCTAATCGTCCTTCAACATATTTTTTTGAATAACCATGTCTTTCATCAATTGGTAATTGCATAGTTATTCCCAATGCTTGTCCGCGCGGAATGATCGACACTTTATGAACAGGATCCGCCCCTTCAATTTTTGAAGCCACTAATGCATGGCCCGCTTCATGATAAGCTGTCAATTTCTTTTCTTCCTCAGATAAAATTACACTTTTCCGTTGGACTCCCATCATCACTTTATCCCTTGCATCTTCTAAATCTTCCATATCAACAGCTTTCTTTTTCTTACGAGCTGCTAAAAGTGCTGCTTCATTCATTATATTTGCTAAATCAGCACCAACTAAACCTGGTGTTCCCTTAGCAAGAGACTTTAAATCAACTTTGCGTTTATTTAGTATGATCTTTTTGGCATGTACTTCTAATATTCCCAATCTACCTCTATAATCAGGAACATCAACAACAACATGTCTATCAAATCTACCCGGACGTAATAATGCTTTATCTAATACATCCGGACGGTTAGTAGCTGCCATTACAATTACATTGTCATTCTCTTCAAAACCATCCAATTCAACTAATAATGCATTTAGTGTTTGTTCGCGTTCATCATGTCCACCACCTAAGCCTGCCCCACGCTGACGACCCACTGCATCCAATTCATCAATAAAAATAATACAGGGAGCTTGCTTTTTACCTTGTTCAAATAAATCTCTAACGCGCGATGCCCCAACACCAACAAACATTTCAACAAAATCAGCTCCGCTCAGACTGAAAAATGGAACCCCTGATTCACCGGCAACTGCACGGGCTAATAAAGTTTTTCCGGTTCCCGGAGCTCCTAATAATAAAACTCCTTTTGGAATTTTAGCACCTAATCTTTGTATACGTTTAGGATGTTTCAAGAAATCAATTACTTCCATGAGCTCTTCTTTCGCCTCAACACATCCTGCCACATCAGAAAAGGTTACTTTAGGCAAATTAGTAGTTAACGCCGTTGCACGAGTTTTACCAAAAGTGAATACATTTTTCATGCCACCGCCTGCTGCTCCTTGCATACGACGCATAATAAATATCCAAAATCCAATAAGTACAATCCATGGTAGCATATTGATTAAATAACTAGTCCAGTCAGTGGTCCTTTCCTTAAAATTATACTCTAAATTGTATTTATCCCATTCTGCCATCGTTTCACGATCCATTAGTGGCAGCGAGAAGAAAAATCGCTCTACGTTCTCAATCGTACCATATTTTGTATTAATATTTTGAGGAATTTTAAATTCACCATGAAATATATTTTCTATAATTGTTCCTTTGAGTATTTGACCATTTTTTAAATACTCTTGATATTGAAAATATTCAACTTCGATTTCTTTTTTACTTGAGTTAGAAAATATTCCTGAAATTATTATTGCTCCTACAATTATTAATAACCATACAAAGGATGTTTTTCCTGCTCTTTTAAATTGAAACATCGACTTTGGACCAACAGGTTTTTTCCCGGGGACACCCGGTTTTTTAGTTTGCGGTTTTTTTACAACTATTTTTGGTTTTTTGATTGCCATAATTACTCTTCTAAACGATAAATTTCCGGTAAATGACGCAATTTTTGATTATAGTCTAAACCATATCCGACAACGAATTCCGGCGGGATTTCGAATCCAATATAATCAACTTTAAAATCTAAATTTGCGATATCCGGTTTTAATAATAATGTTACAATGTTGACTGATTTTGGTTTAGCACCTTGCAAACGGTCACGTAAAAATTTGATTGTCAAGCCTGAATCAATAATATCTTCAACAATAATTACATGTCGTCCAGTGATATTCGCTGAAATATCTTTAAGTAATGTAACAGTTCCAACTGATTCTTTACCCGCATATGATGACATCTTGATAAAATCCATTTCACAATCAATTGTCATCTTGCGCATAAGATCAGAAATAAAAATAAAACTTCCATTTAATACACCAATTAAAATTGGAACTTCATCTTTAAATTTATTTGAAAGATCTCTAGCAATTTCTGTAATGCGAGATTGAATTTCTTTTTCAGAAATCAAAATTGACATTTCATAGCCATATTTATTCATATTCAACCTACATTTGTGTTCATTGAAAGTTCCAAATAATGCTTTGTATCTTTATTAATTTTAACAGTTTCACTAATTCTGCGACCACATAGCCAAATTATTTCATTGTTTGCTGTTAATACCAATTGATTCTCTTTATCAAATTGATTAATCTTTTTATCTGTCAAAAAATCACTTATCTTTTTTTTCCCTTGCATGCCCAAAGGCTGAAATGAATCTCCATCTTCCCAAGATCTTAATACCAATTTTTTATTGATAATTTCATCTCCATTAATAATTTCAACATTCGGATTATCAGTGAATGAGTATTTTTCTACTTTTCGTACATTAAAAACATACCCACCGCAGTGTACAGCTTCATCTAAGTGAACAATTATTGGTTTAAAATTAACTTTAAATTTAAAACGAATTATCCAATCTTGCCTGTCTTTTAATATTTCAAAATCATTAAAATTATACACTTTTCCGACTTTAGCAGACTTAATTATTTTATCAATTTCAATCCAATGATATTTACGCCATGGATATTTTCCTACGATATTCCTAATTAGCAATATTTTAACCGCCCCAGGTAGTTTTTCAAAACTACTTTGATTAATTCTTTTAACTACATTATTGGCTAATGTATCCTTATCTTCAGTTACAATTTTATTTTCTAGTTCTTCAATAAAATAATCAATTACAGATTGGTTCTTAGCTGCAGAATCGCAAATTGATTGAAATGATTTACACAAATTAGGATAAAGTGATTCCCATTGTGGAATTATTTGATGACGAAAATAATTTCTTGGAATCTCCATATTTCTATTAGTCTCATCTTCCACATATTTTATTCGCAAATCACTCACCACTTTTTCTATATCGGATTTTTCTATTGCCAGTATCGGACGTATTACCCTACCGCGCTGTTTATGAATTCCTCGTAGTCCACCAATACCTGATTTTTCACTAATTCTTTGTAACAAAGTTTCTATTTGATCATTACTATGATGACCGGTGGCAATTTTATCAAAATTATATTCTTTTCGAATTAAATCAAGTTCCGTATAACGATTATCTCTCGCCCATGCTTCGGTGCTTTCACCAGGTTTTTTATCATCATAGTTTAGTTGTTTAACTACTACAGGAATATTAAGTTTTTTACCTTGTTCAATAACAAATTTCTCATCATTAATAGAATTCAAACGAATATTATGATTGACATGCCCAACGACTAACTCAATACCCCATATCTTTTGTAATTCAACTAACATATAAAGTAGGAACATCGAATCCATACCACCGGATACAGCAACAACAATTTTATCATTTGGTTTTATCAGCTTTGATTCGACTAAATGATTGATAATACGAGACTTCAATGCTCGGTCTTTGGCCACAATTATTTATAATTTATTTTATGGTTGAAACGACTTCTGCAACTTCTTGTGCAGTATTCATAATATAAAAATGTATGCAAGGAACTTTGGCTTCGATTAATTCTCTACATTGTTTTATAGCCCAATCCACCCCGGCTTTATAAACATTTTCTTTAGATAAACCTTCAATTTGTTCAGATAATTCTTGAGGAATATCAATATGAAATGTCCTTGGTATCGTTTTTAAATGATTTTCACGTGTAATTATTTTAATTCCGGGTACTATCGGAATTTTAATTCCGATGTCTTGACATCGTTTGATAAATTCAAAATATTTTTTATTATCAAAACACATTTGCGTTACAATATAATCAGCTCCGGCGTCAACCTTTTGTTTCAAATACTTTAAATCACTTTCTAGATTAGGAGCTTCTAAGTGCTTTTCAGGATATCCCGCTACACCAATGCAAAAATTGGTGGGTGAAGCCCCGCTAAGCTCCTCTAAATATTTCCCGGAATTCATATTATCAATTTGTTTAACCAAATCACTCGCGAAAATATTATGCGTTTTGCCGGTTTTATCGGTAAACATCCGACGTAACTCATCACCTTGAACAGCTAAAATATTATTGATCCCCAAAAAGTTAAGTTCAATGAGGGCATCTTCCGTTTCCTCTTTGGTAAAACCCTTACACAAAATGTGAGGAACTGTTTCAATATTATATCTATTTTTTATTGCGGCGCTTAAACCGATTGTGCCCGGTCGCTTGCGTTTGGCGTGTCTTCGTAAAGACCCATCTTCTAATTCCTCGTAATACACTTCTGCCGAACGGCTTGTTAAATCGATAAATGGCGGTTCATAAGGAAGTAACTGTTCGATTAACGCAAAAACACTATCAATACTTCTTCCTCTCATAGGTGGTATTATTTCATAACTAAATAATGTTTTTTTCGATTTTTTGAAATGTTCGGTTACTTTCATATTGATTATGTTATAAATCCATTAAAAAGGGATTAGAAAGTACCTCATTTTCGATAGTAGTACTATATCCATGCCCTGAATGAACTTGCGTATTGTTGGGAACTTTCTCTATTAACAATTTAAGAGAATTCATTAATGTGTTATAGTCACCTCCCGGAAAATCGGTGCGTCCAATCGAACCTTTAAATAGAGTATCGCCGGTAAAAATATCGCTATTTAATTGATAACAAACACCACCGGGAGTATGCCCGGGTGTATGAATTACCTTTAAATTATAATCACCTATAGTAAGACTATTTTCATTTATTAACCAGTAATCAACTACGGGGTTTTCATTAGGAGTCATTCCATACATTAAACACCCTTGCGAATAATGATCTATTATCATTTTCTCCTTTTTATGTATATAAAAAGGAATGGAATAACGTTCCTTGAGTGGTTGCACCGCATGGACATGATCAATATGCCCATGCGTATTTAAAATTGCGATTGGATTTAGATTATTATTCTCAATTTCTTTGATATACAATCCAGGATTATCACCAGGGTCAATGATAAAACAATCCAAATTATCATCGCTATGAACGACGTATCCGTTTTCTTGAAACGGTCCCGCTGTAATCTTATGAATATTAATTTTCAAATGTAGTCAAAGAATAGGTCAGACAAACACATTATTTTATCTTCATAGGAATGCGGATACAAAAACCACTCTGTTGAAGCAATACTACTCAGGATAGAATTACCATCTTGCGGTGTAAAGCAGAAACCGGTGATTTCATGATCATTGCGCACTGTTAAGGTTTGTTCTACAATAACAGTTTGATTAAGAATTCTTCCGTAATGTCCCTGATCTCTACCAAAAGAAAATACCGTGCTGGTAATATCTTTATGAGTCATCGCTACGAGCGGATTTTTATTCAGTAAATTTTTAACATCATCCAATTTGATCGGTTCTTCAACTTTGAGATTAAACCATATTACATGCATATACTGACTATTTACCTTCATAGCTGAAGAAAACAAATTAAGATCAATATCCATCGTTTGGAATAATTCTGCAGCATCTTGCGCATGGTGCGAGCCATAAGTGTCTGTTAAGTGAGCATTTACCTGAGGCGCCGGTATAAACTTACTTGGCTGACTTATATCATTAGCGCGACGAACACATACAAAACGCCCTTCCTTTAAATTGTCATTTTTACCATCTAATCCCAATGTATTTACGATGCAGGACAAATTATGTGTATTACAGCTTACAACTTGTATGAATTGATCTTCTGGTGTTAGAGCATTATCGTTAATTCCCCGAGCATATTGCTTACCAAAACCGTGTTCACTCCCTTGTGCCATAAATCCTTTTACTGTATCGGCAAATTTTTTGTAGTACTTCTCTTTGTTTTTATGTCCAACGCCACTTGGTGTACAGTCAATTACAACAGACGCTCTTTTTATTGCTTCTTCAGTTTCAAAGTCAGCATCCATTCCTAATGACTTAAAATCTTTTATTTTGCTTTCATCAACTGACAATCTCGCACCTCTTCGAAGTAACCCATTTACTTTTGAAAAATCACCTTTAACAGCTGAATTTTTATTAAATGTAACTTCATCAATTCCCAATTGGTCGCGATAATCGGCTAATAATCCAATTAATGGTTCTCCAATTGTTCCTGTTCCCACAACATGTACTATTTTACGAGACATTTTCTTTCTCCTTTAAGATGTTTTTATAATTATCTTTAAAATATTGATGATTCTTGCCATTCTCCAAAAATATCTTTCATAGCGCCAACAATCTCTCCTAATGTAGCATAAGCCCTTGCGGCTTTAATAATAGGCGGCATTATATTTGTTTTGTTTTTACAAGCCTTTCTAACCTCATTAAGAGCCACTTTTACCGTTTCATTGTCCCGATTATTTCTTAAATCGGTAATAGCTTTTATTTGTTTCTCCTCGGCTTCTTTACCTATTTCAAGAATTGGAATATCTATTTCCTCATTTTCTTTTATAAAACCATTTACTCCAACTACAATACGTTTTTTGTCATCAACTAATTGCTGATAATCGGATGCTGCTTTTGCGATTTCTCGCTGGAAAAACCCTAATTCAATTGCAGGAATGACTCCACCCAATTCATTTATTTGATTGAAATATAATTCGGCTTCTTCTTCCAATTTATTAGTTAACGATTCAATATACCATGATCCTCCTAAAGGATCAATTACATTCGCTGCTCCGGTTTCATAAGCAATGAGTTGCTGAGTTCTTAATGCAATCTCTGCTGCTTTTTCCGAAGGTAATGCTAACGTCTCATCCATAGAGTTTGTGTGCAATGATTGTGTACCTCCAAGCACTCCGGATAATGCTTGAAAGGCAGTTCTGGCTATATTTATTTCGGGCTGTTGAGCAGTGAGAGAACAACCAGCAGTTTGGGTATGAAATCGTAATTTCCAAGATTTTTCACTTTTAGCATTATATTTATTTTTCATACGTTTTGCCCAAATTCGCCTAGCAGCACGGTATTTAGCAATCTCTTCAAAAAAGTCTAAATGTGCATTAAAAAAGAACGAGAGTCGTGGTGCAAATTTGTCTACATCCATTCCTGCTGCGATAGCATGTTCAACGTATGCGAATCCATCGGCGAGTGTAAATGCCAATTCTTGTGCTGCTGTAGATCCGGCTTCCCGAATGTGATAACCTGAAATTGAAATTGTATTATATTGCGGCATATGCTCAGCACAATATTGCATCATATCGGTGATAATTCGCATCGATTGTTCCGGTGGGAATATCCATTCTTTTTGCGCAATAAATTCTTTTAATATATCATTTTGTAATGTGCCTCGCAGTTGTTCCTGAGGTACGTTTTGTTTGTCAGCAACTGCAATATAAAATGATAACAAAATTACGGCAGGACCGTTTATTGTTTGTGATACTGATATTTTTCCCAAATCAATTTTATCAAACAAGATTTCCATATCTTTAAGTGAAGCAATACTAACTCCACACTTACCTACTTCACCCAATGCAAAATCATGCCCCGGATCATAGCCCATTAAAGTTGGCATATCAAAAGCTACAGAAAGACCGGTTTGCCCTTGAGATAGAAGAAAATTGTATCGTTCATTTGTTTCTTGGGGAGTACCAAAACCGGCAAATTGCCGCATAGTCCATAGTTTCCCTCTGTACATATTGGCATGAACTCCACGAGTAAATGGATATTGGCCGGGGAAACTAAGTTCTTCCACATAATTTTCAGATTCAGTTTCCGGTAAATAAAGAGGATCAACAGGTAAACCGCTAACAGTACGGAAATCATAATCGCGGTTCTTTGCTTTCTCGAATTCTAATTGCCACTGTTTTTTTTGTTTTTTAAAATTGCTCACTTTTATTACTTCATTTCATCATTTACTTAAAAACTCTTTAATATTTTGAATAATTCCTGACTTATTCAAGCCAATTTCTTCCAATAGAAGATCTCTATTACCATGAGTAATAAATTTATTTGGAATACCAATCCTTTTAATAGTACCTGAATAACAGTTATCAGTTAACCATCCCGATATACCGCTTCCAAAACCACCATTAAGTGTACCTTCTTCAATTGTAATAATTTTATTGAATTTCTTGATCATAGATTTCAAATATTCTTCATCTATCGGTTGAACGAATCGACAATTAATAACTTCACATGAAATTTTATCCTTAGCTAAATCAATAGCTACTTCCAAAGATGGTTTTACCATTGAACCAACTGCCAGAATCGCCACATCTTTACCTGTTAAAACTTTTTTCCAATTTCCAATGAGAATTAACTCAGCTTGTCCTTTTTCATCAAAATCAAATGAGGGTGATCTTGGATATCTTATCATAAATGGATTTTTAGTCTGGTTGAGCGCCGTATACATTAAATTCCTTAGTTCATTACCATCTTTTGGAGCAGATACAATTAAATTGGGTATACATCTCGAATAGGCGATGTCGAGTACACCGTGATGTGTAGCGCCATCTTCACCTACTAAACCGGCACGATCCAAACAAAATATAACAGGCAAATTTTGTAATGCCACATCGTGAATTATGTGGTCATATGCCCTTTGTAAAAACGTTGAATAAATCGCTACAATGGGTCTCATTCCTTGCATCGCCATACCAGCGGCAAATGTTACGGCATGGCCTTCTGCAATACCTACATCATAAAATCGTTCCGGAAACTCATTGGCAAACGGCACCAAACCAGTTCCCTCTTTCATTGCTGCAGTGATACATATTGTGTCATCGCGGTTGCGACCAATTTCACATACAACTTCTCCAAATGCATTCTGAAATGATGGGACTGTTACTTTTTCTTTAGCGGTTTTTTTCTTCTTTCCATTATTTGGAGCTACACCATGAAAAGAGACTGGATCAGACTCAGCTAAATGCATTCCCTTTCCCTTTTTCGTAACAATATGAAGTAAGACCGGTGTATTTATATCTTTGATATTTTCTAAGGTATTAACCATTATATTTATATCATTACCGTCGATTGGTCCAAAATATCGGAAACCAAATTCATCAAACAGTAAACCGGGAACTATTAATGATTTTAAACTTTCTTCAACTTTCCTTAATATTCTACGTGTTATTCCTTTTCCTGTCGGAAGAGCACCAGTCGTTTTCCAAATCTCATCTCTAACTCGATTATATAGCGGATTAGTCACTATTTTTGTTAAATAGCTTCGCATTGCTCCAACATTCGGACTTATGGACATTGTATTATCATTTAGAATAACCAATAATTGTTTTCGTGAACTACCTGCGTTAATCAAACCCTCGAATGCTAACCCTCCTGTCATGGCGCCATCGCCAATTATGGCGACTACTTTATAATCTTCTTTTTTATGATCGCGCGCCGATGCGATTCCGAACGAAGCAGAAATAGAAGTTGAAGCATGCCCCGCACCAAAAGTGTCATATTCACTTTCACCTGGAGTAAGAAAACCGCACAATCCACCATATTGCCGGATAGTATGTAATTTATCCTTACGACCAGTTAATATTTTATGTGCATAGCCCTGGTGACCAACATCCCAAACAAGTTTATCTATAGGTGTATCATACACGTAATGTAATGCGATTGTTAGTTCTACCGCTCCTAAGGTTGAAGCTAAATGACCACCGGTTTTCTCAACAGTTGCAATTGTATATTTTCGTATTTCCTTTGCAAGTTTCTTTAAATCATCTATAGATAATTCCTTTATATCTACCGGGTAATTTATTTTGTCTAATAATTTTACCATCATATCGTTAATTGTTCGTCCTGTCACTTAAAAAAATATATTCATGCAAAATTGAAATATTATCTAACTCTGGATGAAATGATATCCCTACATGTTTATTATCTTTAACAATTATTGGAAATTCATCATACATTGCTAAAACGTTCACGGAGTTTCCATAAGATACAATCTTTGGTGCTCGTATAAACGATCCTCGAATATTGTAACCAACATTATTCAATTCAAATTCAATATTAATAGTATTTGAGTTAATTTGTCTGCCATATCCATTTCTTTCGACTTGCACATCTAATAATCCAAGAGGTTCTAAATCTGCATCAACAACTTTTTCAGACATCAAAATTAAACCCGCACAAGTACCCAAAACAGGATAATCATTCGCGAATGATTTAAGTGGTTTATAAAAACCCATCCTATTCATTAATTTAGACATAGTTGTTGATTCTCCCCCGGGAATCACAAGTCCTTCTACAGTATCCAACTCATGTGGATATCTAACAGTAATAGGTTCAATTCCTATTTTTTCCAATACTTGGCTATGCATTTCATAATTACCCTGAAGAGCTAAAACCCCAATTTTCAAACTACCAACCTCGTTCTTGCAGTCTTTGTCCCTCGGGAATTTCAGAAATATCAAGTCCTTTCATCGCTGATTTTAACCCACTAGAGATCTCTGACATTTTCTTTGCATCATCGAAATATGTAACAGCCTCTACAATCGCTTTAGCGCGATCCGCCGGATCATCACTCATAAATATACCTGAACCAACAAATACCGATTCAGCGCCAAGCTGCATCATTAAAGATGCATCGGCAGGGGTTGCAATACCACCTGCTGCAAAATTTGGAACCGGTAACTTCCCTGTTTTTGCAACCATTTCAACTAAAGGAAAGGGGGCACCTAATTCTTTTGCAGTAGCCATTAATTCAGAATGGTCCATAACAGTTAAATTTTTCATTTGAGCTTGGATTGTGCGCATATGTCTGACAGCTTCCACAATATTTCCGCTACCGGCTTCACCTTTCGTGCGAATCATTGCAGCACCTTCGCCAATTCTACGCAGTGCTTCGCCCAAATCACGCGCACCACAAACAAAAGGTATCTTAAAATCCTCTTTCCAAATATGATTTTTTTCATCAGCAGGAGTTAAAACTTCGCTCTCATCAATAAAATCCACTTCAAGGGCTTCTAATATTTGAGCTTCAGCAAAATGCCCAATCCTACATTTTGCCATTACTGGAATAGATACTTTCTTCTGAATATCTTTAATCATTTCAGGATTGCTCATTCGAGCAATTCCGCCATCTTTACGAATTTCAGCCGGGATTCGTTCTAAAGCCATTACGGCAACGGCTCCGGCATCTTCAGCAATTTTTGCTTGCTCAAAATTTGTAACATCCATTAAAAATCCACCCTATAACATCTCTGCTAACCCAACTTTTATTTTATATGTATCTTTACTCATAAATTATTTCCTTATCAATAACATTGCCAATTTTTTTAACGTGTTGAATAATATCTTGTATAACATTATCAGGTGTAGATGCACCAGCAGAAATACCAACTGTTCCGACATTCGTAAACCACTCATTTTGAATATCATCGACATCTGTAACTTGGTATGAATTTGGATTTCTCTCTAATGCTAATTGTGTTAACCGTTTCGAATTTGCACTTGTAAATGACCCTATGATAATCAATATATCGGCTGTTTGTGCCAATCTTTTAATTTGCTCATGATTACGTTTTGTAGGAAAACAAATGGTATTCACAAAATGTAAATCACTAACTTTTGTTAGCAGTACGCTAATAATGTTTTGAATATTCTCAATCATTTGTGTCGATTGACTTACAACTCCAACACGTTTCATTTTCTTTAATTTTATTGCTTCTTCGGTGTTTGAAATAATAATCGGATTCTGCACTTGTGTAGAAATTCCTACTATTTCATCATGACCATGGTCACCTATTATAATTATCTGTCTCCCGTCCTTTTCTAGCCTACGAACCTCTTCATGAATTTCTGTTACGAGCGGACAAGTCGCATCAATAATATTCAATTTCTTTTTACGTGCTTGTTCCCAAATGCTTGGTTCAGTACCATGCGCTCTGAGTAATAATGGTTTACCGGTAGGTACCTGATCCAATGAATCAACTACTTTTGTACCGGATTTCTCCAGATCTTCTACTACGTTCTCATTATGAACAATATGACCTAACATATATACGTCACCATGTTCTTTGGTGGTTTTATATGCTTGATCGACAGCATGTCTAACTCCAAAACAATAACCGGCATCCTTTGCTACAATTATTTTCAATCTATAACCTCTTCTTGCTCTTTCATTATTTCGATAGTTTTCTCTACTACTTTTGAAGAAACGTCGGATATTTTACCGATAACCTTCGCTCCCGCAGCGAATGAATGCCCTCCACCTTCAAAATATTGAGCGATTTTATTAATTGAATAATAACCCTTGGATCTAAAATTTATCCGGCAAGAATTATCTGCATTATCGAAAATCATTACTGATACTTCTACACCTTTTATTGCTCGCGCAAAATCTGTAAAACCGTCTACATCATCTTTTGTAGCATTAGCCTTTTTCATCATTTCTTTGGTGATTTTGAACCACACTAATTTACCATTGTAAGTAAACTGTAAGCTAGCGGCAACAGCAGCCAATAACTTAATTCTAGAGCGAGAGCTTGACCCATATATTTTTTGATGAATTTTTGCTGTATCTACACCTGCTTTTATCGCATTTGCTGCGATTTCATGACAAGCCACATTTGTATTATTATAACTGAAAGAACCGGTGTCAGTCATTATTGCTATATATATTGCCTCATATACTTTTTTTGACAAACAACCGGGATCAATGGCTTTTAAATAACTATAAATCAATTCACCGGTAGCCGATGCATTTATGTCGGAAATGTTTATCGTGAATGGATGACCATTGGGATACGGATGATGATCAATATTTACCACTGTTGTGTCATTCTGCTGAATTACATTCCACATCCTGCCGGTTCTTGTATAATTGCCGATGTCTAACAATATCGAAAGATCAACATTCCCTAACCATTCCGTATGTTTTGCCTCTTCAAAGATTTCAAATTTATTATCAGGGTCTAAAAAACGATATTCTTCGGGCAACATCGAAGTAAGTAATATGCGGCATTTTTTTTCTTTAGCAATTAAATGATGATATAATGCTACAATAGAACCAATACCATCCCCATCCGGATTTTCATGTGTTGTTAACATGATTGAATCGGCTTTCTCTATTTCTTGATATATTTTTTTCCAATCAGTCATTTATTACTTATGCAAAACACAAAATTTACGATACTAACTATAATTATTCTACGAATATCGCTAACTAAAGTTTACTCCATTGATTCTCATCTATTTTATTTTTTATTACATGGAAACGAGCTAATACAAAAAGATAATCGGACAGTCGATTTAAATATTTAATCCAAATATCCCGACCGTTCTCTTTTCCTACAAGTTCCACAATTTTTCGTTCTGCTCTTCGACAAACCGACCTTGCAATATGCAATCGTGCAGAGAACTCATCTCCTCCGGGTAAAATAAAATCTTTTAAAGGAGGTAGTTTTTTATTCATTTCTTCAATACTTGTTTCCAATCGAATAATCGATTCCTCTTTCAGTAGTTCTAGATTATTATCAGGAATGGACAATTCACCACCCAAATTCAATAAATTATTTTGGATTGTATTTAAATCTTGCACTAAATCATCATCTGTTGTTGCACTTTTTACTAGACCAATAAATGAATTCAATTCATCAACTTCACCTATACAACATATCCTTAAATCCGATTTTGATACTTTAGTACCATCTCCAAGGGAAGTAGTTCCCTTATCTCCGGTTTTTGTTGTGACTTTAGTAATTCTCATACGAAGAATATAAACGTAACTAATATATATAAAGGAATTAATATAGGAATTGAGTACTTAAGCATGTATCCAAAAAAACTCGGCATTGAGATATTTTGTTCCTCAGCAAT
>JAUWFQ010000003.1 GCA_030606865.1 bacterium | reverse complement strand
AGATACGCACCTATCGCGGCACATACCGGCAGTTCATAGCCGAGAGCGCCGAGCGTGAACACCGTAACCGTAAATGCAGCGATGGTTATTGCGGCACAGCCGATGCCTGTCAGGAGCACTTTTAGGTGGTGACGTTTCAGTACGAAAAGCAGGATAAGAATATTAAGGACAATAAAAGCGACAAATGCCGTTATGTTCAGGCAGAGCGCGGAAAAGTAGACCAGGAGAGTAAACAGTATTATTCGTGTTGCCGTGCATAATCGCACATTATGCGCTAATGCGGCTGCTATTGGTGGACTCGTTATACGATATGTTTCAACGATGAATTTACCCGGTGGATTTGTTAACAACAAGGTATCGCGGAATTCTCGTAGGATATTCAAGTTTTCGTTCATAGACGAGCCGTACACGGCGGTTGCAATGTCAACATTATCTCCAGGGGCAGAGGCAGGAACGCACAGAGTTGCAGCAGTGCATATGCATATACCTATAATTCCTACCGCTGTTACTACAATTATAATTTTGCACACGATTAATATCATCCACACTATTAATACGTGAGAAACCGCTTCGTTTGTGTTCACCATGCGCATCGTTTGTACTTTAGAGATATAGTATTAGGATAGGATAAAGAGGTATATAAATGTATCGGTTGATCAAACTCGCCTTCGTAATAGCCAAAAAAGTCTGTTTGGGCGATTAGAGCATTAGGGAATTGGGATATTAGGGAATTGGGAAAATCGGATATTGTGGGCTTGAGGGATAGAGGGATTAGGAATGTAAATAATGAAAGATTACTGATTATTATCAAAAATGTTATAACTCGAAATATTTTACTCATTTTTCTTACCTTTAATATATCTGATATAGCCATTCAGAAGTTTGGTGGCTTCTTCTATATCTACTTCAAACGTTTGAAACAATTCTGCTGATATGTACTTTAAATCCAAACAAGTTATTAAATGATCTTTTAATTCATATATTGAGCCACGAGATATTCTATAATATTGAATTGATTCTTGATAATTAAATCTTCCGTATCCTTCTGCTATATTGGCAGTTATACTTACAGCCGCTCTTCTAATTTGATCGTTCAAATTATATTTTTTTTCTACCGGTAGTAGTTTTAAAACTTTTTTATATATCTTCAGTCTTAACTCCCGGCATTTTTTCCAAACATCTAAAGATGTAAAATCTCTTTTATTTTCTTGAATCGTCATTGTTTTCTCTCAGCATACACGCTTTCCTAATCTCCTAATTACCTATTTCTTCAATGTCCTTTCAGAAAAGAAATTGTCCGGAGGTTCCCAATCATAAGTAATTGTTAGCGTTTGCATTATGGTTTCAGTTCCCTTCAAATGATTTTTCATTGTCATTTCCATTGCGGTTGGAACTCCTTCTATTTCTTTAATATCGTCCAAAAACAGTGTTTTCTCTACGTAATTATTTTCATCAAAATAATCGATTTTTACCGGATAGAAATCTGACTTTCTAATAAGAACCTCCATTTTAGGATATGAAGGATTTTGCTCCGGAATGCCGATACTTTCTAATTTCCAACAATCAGTTTTATCATATTTTTCCGATCCAAGATTATTGCTATTATATTCTTTTTCCCAAGAGTCTCCTGATCCCATATCTTCAAATGAAAAATCGCTGCCTTGTACTTTTTGGTTTTTAGAGCTAGATGATAATTTCCTAATACGTTTAGTTCTTGGGAAGTATGTCCATATATCATCAGCATTATTTAACATCAAAAATGCTTGTCCTCGTGCGGCAGAAGGTTTTAAATAACGCATCAATGTTTTTTCACCTTCGTTTGCAGTAAACATTTCAAATTCAAAGGTTCGCTGTTTGCCACTGCTTGTTGTAATTGTCTGTGTCATTGTGGCTTTGCTGTTTTCTTGAGTCATTATAGCCGTCATTTTTTCTACTAATTCTTTGCCATTGGGCACCGTCCGCTGGGCAAAAATCGCAGAGGCGGAAAATAAAATAATTATCAAATATTTGTTCCCCGATAAAAATCCCCGATAAATACGGGACAGGCGGGATTTCACTTCATTCAACATTCTTTATCCCTTTCATAAATGATTTAATTGCCTCTTTTTTCCGTTGATCAAATTTTTCATCATTTTTAAAAATAACGTCTTGCCATATCATACCGTCAATAAGAGCTAACAACATCGTAGCAACACCGTCTTTATTCATTTCACGAAATTCACCGATCTTTATTCCGCTTATAAGAATTTCTTTGATGACTTTGTGGTAGCTGCTGTACATATCGGCAAATATAGAGTTTTTATGGCCGTGCCGTTGTCCGCGACTGTACTGTGCCCACATTTCTGAAACAATTAAAATTGCATCTCCCATAACTTCATACATGTTTATACTATAATTAACAATTTCTTCGATTTTTTCAGTCGGAGATTTATTTGAGTTAACCAGTCTATTTACTTGCGCGATAGTATCATTAACAAACATGTTTTCAATCGCGCTAAATATTTCATCTTTGCTTTTGAAATATTCATAAATAGTTCCTTTGCCTATCCCTGCTTGTTTGGCAATATCGGCAATTTTGCCACGCTCCAATCCTTTTTTAGCAAATATTTCTATTGCAGAATGCAGTATTTGCGTTCTTTTATCTTCTATAGTGCTCTTTTTTTCCATATCAATTCAATCTAAATACCCACAAATTGACCGACCGGTCGGTCAAAATTTAATATTATTAACTTCCTTTTGTCAAATAATAAAATTTGTTACGTGGAATTAAAACAAAAACTTTCTATCTTGTGCCCCGCTATCCACTAAAGCGATATTTCTATCACTATTGAATAAAAGTGGTGGTATTTAAAATATCGAACCCCTCAGATTGAATTCTGAGGGATAGGATTTAAATTCTGTAGGAAGAGGGGTTCGATATATTTGCACTGTTAATGGCAGAAACAGTAAAAAGTTCCAAAGATCTTGTAAATAATTTGTTAATCAATTGTACTTGCCTCTATTTTAAGAGTGTCGCTTAAACAGAATCGATTGCACGGTGTATTTAAGATATGGGATTACAACCTAGTAGAGATGTAATGCTTTACGTCTCTACATAAAATTCACCCCTCCGATATGTCATTCTGGGCGTAGTGCCCGTCCTCACTACAGACTGCACCAAGGTTTCGTCAGTTAAAAAAGTTGTTTATCAATCGTAGCTTCAGCGCAGATTGACGATGGGTAAAAAGAATCCATAAAATGTAATTGTGGATTCTTCGTCGCTATGATCCTCAAGAATGACATAATCATCTATTATTGCATCTTGAAAACATCATACCAATTCACAAATAACCCAGTTCCCAAATTCCCCAATATCCTAACTACCGTTTGATTTTTTGCTTAATTTTATCTGACCACTTGCTTATATCGTCACAAGGATATATTCTTAACTCGGGACCTTTTTGTTTTAATAAATCTTTGGTTTTGCAATTAAGAATAATTGCTGCAGTTCTTAAACCCGTTCCGGTAACGCCAGCTACACCGTGCGAAAGCGTGCTTGCGCCACATAAATACAGATTTTTGATCTCTGTTTTTGTGTTGAAACCGAAGGGGCCCATTTGTTTAGTAATTTTATCTGTTCCGTAAAGATTGCCCTTATGAGAGTTGATATAGTGTGCATTGGTCAGTGGAGTTGCTAAATCTTTAAAAACAATGGAATTTTTAATGCCGGGAACACGCTTTTCAAGAAAATCAAGCATTCTATCCATTATTTCATTTTTTAAAGATTTATACTCTTTTGACCGCTCGCCCGCGGGTTCATTCTCCCATTTCTTAAACGGTTCATAATTGGAAAAACAGAAAGCTTCAATGGTGTGAATACCTTTTTTCATCTTGCTTGGGTCTTTAAGCGTTGTGATTGTCATGAACATCGCAGCGGGTTCGTTATGAACGGCATAGTCGGTTTGACCGAGTGAATATATTTTATCTAAATCGGAATGTTCATAATACCAATAATTTCCTGAGTCATAGCCCATACTTTTTAGATCAAGATCAAGAGCCAAAAACAAACTTAGACTCGAAGTAGAATAACAAACCTTACTCAATTTTCTATTAAGTTTATTACTTAAATGTTCTTTTCCAATTAATTTAATAAAAGTTGTTTCAGGGTCAGTATTGCTAATAATGTTTTTTGCATACAGTTTTTCGTTATTGCCGATTTCTATACCAACAGCCTGACCATTTTCAAGGATAATTTTATTAACCGGCGTACGTAATCTAAGTTCTCCGCCGGAACGTTTTAGTGCACGAACAAACGCCCGGGGAAGCATACAGGCACCTCCTTGTGGATAAAAACCACCTTTGAAATAATGTCGCATAATACCGATTTGAACAAACGATGACACTTTTGAAGGAGGTACGCCATGGTCACCAGACTGACTCAATAAAATTGCACGCAGAACAGGATCTTTTACATATTTGTTTATCAACGTTCCGCCCGATTTCCAAAACCATTGTAGTACACCAAGTTTTGACAGTGGCATTTTCCCGTGCGGTAAAGAGCGCATTAACGATCCAATATCATCAATGGTTTTGAATAATTTTCGTATTCCTTCGGCTTCATCCGGAAATCGCGCAATCAACCTTTCTATATATTTTTCCTTGCCTTTTGGTATGTCAAATTGCTCGTCGCCGATGAAAATATGATCAAAACCATCAGGATTTAATTCGAGAAATTCAAGATCTTGCGATACGCCGAGACCACGATATATTTGGTTTAGATATTCGCCTTGATTTAACCCTCCGATATAATGCACACCGGGGCTAAAACGATAACCTTCAAGGGTGAAAGACTGTGTCCAGCCTCCGGGCGCTAAATGTTGTTCGCAGACCAGAACTTTTTGCCCAGCTTGAGACAAGGCAACGGCGGCGGTTAGTCCTCCTGCACCGGAACCAACAATGATAGAATCATATTTTGTACTAGGCATAATAACCCTCTTTGAATGTTTGAAAAATTAGCATAAAACCAGAAAACAGACAATTCAATTAATATTGCAAACACCGCCCAATATATTTTGCAGGCAGTTGTCTAAAATTGTAAATTTCGTGTTCTAATAAGAGGTCGCTGTCCACTTTTTAATATTATATTTTAATAGGATTTAAAAATGAAAAGAAAACAAGTTACGATTGATGGAAACGAAGCTGCGGCATACGTTGCCCACAAGACAAATGAAGTTTGTGCAATTTATCCGATAACACCTTCTTCCAATATGGGAGAATGGGCTGACGAATGGTCTGCTGTAGGTAGAAAAAACATTTGGGGAACGGTTCCCGATGTTATAGAAATGCAAAGTGAGGGTGGAGCAGCCGGTGCTGTTCACGGCGCATTGCAGACAGGAGCATTAACATCTACCTTTACAGCTTCTCAGGGATTATTGTTAATGATTCCGAATATGTTCAAAATTGCAGGTGAATTGACATCAACAGTCTTTCATGTATCAGCAAGAACAATAGCTACACATGCATTGTCTATTTTTGGTGATCATTCTGATGTTATGGCTGTGCGTTCTACCGGATTTGCTCTTCTTGCGGCAGGCAATATCCAAGAAGTTATGGACATGGCGCTTATTGCTCAAGCATCCACATTAAAATCTCGTATACCATTCATTCATTTCTTTGAAGGATTTAGAATATCACATGAAGTACAAAAAATTGAGCAATTAAGTGATGATGATATGCGCGCGATGATAAACGACGACCTAATTATAGCACATCGCCAACGCGGTTTAAATCCAAATAATCCAGTTCTGCGAGGAACAGCACAAAATCCCGATGTATTTTTCCAAGCACGCGAAATAGTGAATCCGTTTTATGAAGCAACACCAAAAATTGTGCAAGAAACAATGGATGAATTTGCAAAAATTGTAGGTCGTAAATATAAATTATTTGAATACGAAGGAGCAAAGGACGCTGAAAGAGTAATAGTTATTATGGGCTCCAGTGCCGACACAGTACATGAAACAGTGGACTATCTAACCGGTAAGGGCGAGAAGGTTGGCATTTTAAAGGTTCATCTATACCGACCATTTTCAATGAAACATTTTATTGATGAACTACCAAAAACTGTAAATAAGATTGCTGTGCTCGATCGCACCAAGGAACCGGGCAGTACCGGCGAACCGCTATATCTTGATGTTATGAATGCAATCATAGAATTAGCCGGTGACGATAAAATGCCAAAGGTTGTTGGCGGCAGATACGGTCTTTCATCAAAAGAATTTACACCCGGTATGGTAAAGGGCGTTTTTGATTCTTTGAAACGGGACAAACCGTTAAATCACTTTACTATAGGAATAAATGATGATGTGAGCAATAAGAGCTTGAAATATGACAAAGACCTTTCCATTCATAAGGAAAAAATGTTTAGGGGCATGTTTTATGGTTTAGGTGCAGATGGTACGGTTGGCGCAAATAAGAATTCAATTAAAATTATTGGAGAAACCACAGATTTCTATGCTCAGGGATACTTTGTATATGATTCAAAAAAGTCCGGCAGTATGACAGTATCCCACTTAAGGTTTGGAGAGGATCCAATTAGGTCTCCCTATTTAATTAACCATGCCAATTTTGTTGCTTGTCATCAATTTGGATTCTTAGAAACCCAAGATGTTTTTAGAAATATCGAACCAAAAGGTACGTTTTTATTGAATGCACCATATTCTACTGAACAAACTTGGGATAAATTACCTTTAGAGATACAAGAGCAGATCATTGAAAAGGAACTTAAGGTATATGTTATTAATGCTCTAAAAGTTGCAAAGCAAACAGGTATGGGAGTACGCATAAACACAATTATGCAAACATGCTTTTTTGCTATTTCGGGTGTGTTACCGAAAGAAAAAGCCATAAATAGTATTAAACAATATATTAAAAAAACTTATGGCAAGAAGGGTGAGGAAATTGTTGCTAAAAACTATAAGGCGGTTGATGAAACTCTAGCCAATCTTAACAAATTAGAAATACCACAAAAAGCAACGAGTAAAATAATGGAAGGATCTGTAGTTCCTGAAGCGGCTCCCGACTTTGTAAAAAATGTCACGGCAAAAATCATTTCAGGATACGGTGATGATTTACCTGTTAGCTCCTTCTCTGTAGATGGAACATGGCCAACCGGAACAACACAGTGGGAAAAAAGAAATATTGCATCAGAAATACCGGTGTGGGACCAGGATATTTGTATACAATGTAACAAATGTGCTTTTGTATGTCCGCATGGAGTTATTCGTCCGAAAGTATATTATAACGATTTGTTGACCAAAGCACCAAGTACGTTCAAATCGACCAAAGTTAGAGGACGCGACTGGGAGGATGGCGAAGTATATACATTACAGGTTGCACCTGAGGATTGTACAGGTTGTGCAATGTGCATAGAAGCCTGTCCTGTTAAAGACAAAACAGATACGAAGCGGAAAGCGATAAATATGGAACCACAATTACCGTTGAGGGAAAGCGAGAGAAAAAACTGGGGCTTTTTCTTGTCCTTACCGGAGGTCAAAAGAGACAGATTTAATCATAATAATGTAAAAGGTTCACAATTGTTACAACCGTTGTTTGAGTTCTCGGGTGCTTGTACGGGTTGCGGTGAAACGCCCTATGTTAAGCTCGCATCGCAAATGTTTGGCGATAGAATGATAATCGCAAATGCGACAGGCTGTTCATCAATTTATGGCGGTAATTTGCCGACCACACCTTGGACAAAAAATAGCGATGGTCGTGGACCAACGTGGTCAAATTCATTATTTGAAGACAATGCTGAATTTGGATTGGGCTTCCGCCTGACAATTGATAAACACACTGAACACGCAAAAGAACTCTTAACAATTCTCAAGACGAAAATCGGTTCGGAGCTTGTAAACGAAATATTAAATGCAGACCAATCAAATGAAAAAGGAATATTTGAACAAAGAGAAAGAATCGAGAAGCTCAATAAGATATTGTCAGGTTTTACTTCCTCGGAGGCAAAACAACTATTAAGTATTTCAGATAATCTTGTGAAAAAAAGTGTATGGATTATGGGCGGCGATGGCTGGGCATATGATATCGGTTACGGTGGAATTGATCATGTTTTTGCAACAGGTAGAAATGTCAATATATTGGTTTTAGATACAGAAGTTTATTCAAATACAGGAGGACAAGCCTCAAAAGCGACACCGCTTGGAGCGGTCGCAAAATTTGCTGCAGCGGGAAAACCAACAGGGAAAAAGGACCTAGGAATGATGGCAATGACATACGGGAATGTGTATGTTGCGCAAATAGCAATGGGGGCAACCGACCTACAAACCGTTAAGGCATTCCAAGAAGCAGAATCTTATGACGGACCGTCAATGATTATTGCATATAGTCATTGTATAGCACACGGCATCAATATGCGGTACGGACTTGACCAGCAAAAAGCAGCGGTTGAAAGCGGACATTGGATTCTATACAGACATGATCCACGCAGAAAAGATGACGGTAAAAATCCATTGCAAATTGATTCTAAAGCTCCTTCTATTCCTCTGGCTGATTATATATATAAAGAAACACGGTATAAAATGCTTACCAAAAGTATGCCTGAACGGGCAAAGGAACTCTTGGGCAATGCCGAAGAAATAGTGAAACAAAGATGGAATAAATATCAGGAAATGGCAAAAGCAAGCACACAAAAATAGATATAAGGGAAAAACATTATGAGTCTTAAAACAAAATATTTAGGATTTAATTTAGAGAGCCCGCTGATTCCATCATCTTCACCTCTTTCGCGTGACATAGACACTGCCAAGCGATTGGAAGATGCAGGGGCTCCAGCACTGGTAATGTATTCATTGTTTGAAGAAGAAATATATCATGAAGATGCTGAATTGGAGCATTATCTTTCACGCGGAAGCGATAGTTTTTCGGAAGCACTTTCTTATTTTCCTGACCATTATGATTTCATATCAGGACCGGATGAATACTTAGAACAAATACGGCGCTTAAAAGAAAATCTTGATATCCCTGTAATTGCCAGCTTAAATGGCGTTTCTTTAGGTGGATGGACTGAGAAAGCAAAGCTTATTGAGAAAGCGGGAGCAGATGCACTGGAATTGAATGTTTATTACCTACCAACAGAGGCGAATCAATCTGGCTCCGATGTAAAAAATATTTATATTGATATTTTAAAAGCAGTTAAAGAAAATATTTCTATACCGGTTGCTATGAAAATTGGCTACGCTTTCAGCGCTCTTCCTTCTTTTGCTCAAAGAATTGAAGAAGCCGGAGCAAACGCCCTTGTTCTTTTTAATCGCTTTTATCAACCTGACATAAATCTTGAAAAGCTTGAAGTTGAACCAGCGCTTTCTTTGAGCGATTCCGACGAAATCCGTTTACCGTTAAGATGGATTGCCGTATTGCGGAACCAACTCCAGCTATCATTGGGTGCAACCAGTGGTGTTTATACGGCACAAGACGTTCTCAAATTAATAATGGCTGGAGCAGATGTTACATTTATGACTTCTGCTCTTTTAAAATATGGACCAAAACATATAACTAAGCTAAAACAAGAACTTGTTCAATGGATGGAAGAACACGAATATGAAAGCCTAGATCAAATGCGTGGATGCATGAGCATGAAAAATGTGAATGATCCTAGTGCTTTTATGAGAGCAAATTATATTAAAACCCTGCGGGAATACCAATACAATCCGGAACATAATTTAGCTTGATAAGCTCTATTAAATAACGATGAGGGAACAGTCTGAATAGTTTATTCTTCTGTACAATTTATACTAACTTCGCGGATATAAACCTAATATAGGATTTACTATGACTGATAAAAACAAACACTTTGATGCAGTTGTAATTGGATCTGGTCCGGGCGGCTATACTGCTGCTTTTAGAGCTGCTGATTTAGATAAACGTGTTGCACTTATTGAAAAAGACGATGTGCTTGGAGGGGTTTGTCTTAACAGAGGTTGCATTCCCTCAAAAGCATTGTTGCACATTTCACATATTATTGAAGAAGCACACGCACTTGAAGGAAAAGGGGTAAAGTTTAATGTGCCTAAAATTGAATTAGAAAAAGTTCGAGACTGGAAGAATGAAGTAGTTGGAAAACTGAACAAAGGTATCGCTCAAATGGCGAAAGCAAGAAAGGTTCAGGTTTTTACCGGCGTGGCAGAATTTAATTCAAAAAATGAAATAAAAATTAAAAGTAAAGATAAATCAGAAATAATATCTTTCGATAATGCTATAATCGCGACAGGGTCTCGTTCAAGTACAATACCCAACTTACCAAACAACCATCCATCAGTTATGACTTCAAAAGAAGCGCTGCAGCTAGAAGATATTCCTAAAACACTGCTCGTAATCGGCGGAGGCTATATCGGACTTGAGATGGCTACGGTCTATAATTCTTTAGGATCAGAAGTTACGGTAGTTGAAATGTTGGATTCTTTATTGCCCGGAACCGACAAAGACATTGTCCGTCTTTTACAGCACAAGTTAAAGAAAGACTTTCATCTGATTATGGTCAAATCTAAGGTGGTTGCGGTTAAACCCAATAAAGACTCATCGCTTTCTGTAACAATTGATAACAAGGGAAAGACGGTTGAACAAAAATTTGATAAAGTTTTAGTGTCTGTTGGGCGGAAACCAAATACCGAAAACTTAGGTTTAGAAAAAATTGGTGTTCAACTTACAAAACGCGGATTTATTAGGGTGGACGAAAAGCAGAAAACCAATGTTACAAATATTTTCGCCATCGGGGATGTGGTCGGCGAGCCGATGCTTGCCCACAAAGCAACACACGAAGGCAAAGTTGCCGCTGAAGTAATCGCAGGTTTACCAGCGGCGTTTGATGCAAAAAGCATCCCGGCTGTAATATTCACAAATCCGGAAATTGCCTGGACAGGATTAACAGAAACCGAAGCGCAGCAGAAGGGAATCGAATATAAGAAAACGGAATTTCCATGGGGTGCAAGCGGCAAAGCAATAGCGATTGGACAGTCAATCGGGAAAACCAAACTTCTTTTTAATCCGGATAACGGCAAGCTTTTAGGTGTTAGTATTATTGGAGCCCATGCGGGCGATCTAATTTCGGAAGGCGCTTTAGCGATTGAAATGGGCGCTGATGCAGAAGATGTGAGTTTAACGATTCACCCTCACCCGACACTCTCAGAAACATTTGCGAATGCCGTAGAAATTTTTTCCGGCACAGTAACTGATCTTTATATTCCAAAAAGAACTAAGTGAGATCTAATAAACAATTCTGGCAATTGTTTGGCATTGGTCCTTTTGGAATTGTCGTTACAATCCTGATTTGGTTTATTGTATATTATATTGAGAGTATTCTGGAAGTTCCCAAAATGATAATACACCCAACGTTTAGAACTGCACTTATGGCAATTTTTATGATTGACGCCTTATATTTATTAATTGGTGGAAATTATTATTTAGCAAAAGGTGGTCATGGAAAAGAGATTGTTAAACAAGGTCCGTTTCAATTTATCCGCCACCCGATTTATAGTGTATGGATTTTCTCTTTTACCGGAATTTTGGCTATGATATTCTATTCATGGGGATTAATTATTTCTGTAATACCAATAACGATTATTTGGTCGTGGTTAGTTCAACGTGAAGAAACCGATATGCTTAATAAATTTGGCGATAAATATAGAGTTTATATGGAACAGACAGGTCAGTTTTTGCCCTCTTGGCGTGCGATGAGAGATAACCTAAAAGAAAATTAAATGTATTTTTGTAGAGACATTGCCCCAACAGAGTCGGGATTTTTAACATGCAACGTTTCTACTTTATTCAAATATTGTAGGCAGAGAAGGATTGTTTATATGTGCCAATATATCATTTATATGTTTTTCATCTGTTCGTGAGGTGGACAGTGGGGGTAAAGTGTCAAAGTCAAAGAAATCAACAGCTATTGTTTCGGTACTGGTTTTAAGACTTCCACCGACCTTTCCGCAAAGAAACACGAGTTTGTAGGCATGGAAAAGTTCTAATGGGCGACCCGATCGATTTGCATCATATACACCAATTATTTTATTTGGAATTATTTCTAAACCGGACTCCTCTTTAGTTTCGCGAATTATTGCAGTGGCTGGTGATTCTCCAACATCTGCCCAACCGCCGGGCAGAGCCCATTTGTTATCCATCTTTTCTTGTACAAGTAAGATTTTGTTATTTTCAATAATAGCAGCGCGGATATCTACTTTAGGTGTAGCGTAACCGGGATGAGCTAAGAAGTTTTCTACTAAGCTTTCCGTATTAATATTAGAATGCATTGCTGTGATTTCCGCAGCTATTTCTGACAATCTTTTATAGCGCTGAGTTTCATATCCTGATTCACTAAACGCCAGACCTGTTTGACATAATTGTTGAATTTCTCGTACCCACTCCAGCCAATTTGGTATAGATTTACTTTTCATGTTTAAACAATCATGATCGCAAATACGAAGCACCATTCACATCAATGATGCAGCCGGTTAGGAAATCAGTACCTTCGGATGCCAAGAAAACAACAGTTTTAGCAATTTCTTCCGGTTTGGCTACACGCCCAATCGGACTTTGATTTAATATTGCTTTTTTCCTATCGCCTGTTAGGTGCGGACGCGCCATTGCAGTTTCAACAAATCCCGGAGCAATTGTATATACAAAGATATTGTGGGGCGCCAGTGCAACAGCAAGTGATTGACCCATAGCATTCAAACCAGCCTTGCTTGCGCCGTACGCCGGAGCAGTCGGTTCACCGCGGAAGGCACCGCGAGAAGAAATATTAATTATTTTCCCGCTACCCTGTTTAATCATTTCTTTTGCGACACGAAAGGTAAGATTAGCCGGACCAATCAGGTTTGTATTAATAGTGCTATTCCACGCTTTTTGCCACTCAGTGAAATCAATTTTATCAATCGGGTGTTCAAAATAAACCCCCGCATTATTGACTAAAACATCAATTCTGCCAAAGGCAGAAAGTGCCTGTTCTACAATTTTATCAATATCTTTTGGATTTGTTAAATCACCACTAATGGTTATATGTCCTTTACCCTTAAGTTTGTTACAGACAATTTCAGCCTTTTCCTGCTGACTATTATAATGTACAATTACTTTAGCATCGGCATCGGCGAACTGAGCCGCCGTTACGGAACCAATTCCACCCGAAGCTCCGGTAATTAATACAACTTGATCTTTCATATTATTACCCATTTTTATTATTAAATTTAACCTTTATTAGAGTTGCGGGTCTAAGTAAAAAAAGGGAGAGAATCCATGAAAAAGAATATCACGATATTGGCGGTTACAATTGTTATGTTTTCAATGATCGGTTGTGTAACAGCACCGCCAAGCGAGACAATATTCGTAAACAACTATAAACATCGCATAGTGCGCGTGGTTCCGGTAACGCATCATAAGGTGGTCACCGTCAAGGTTCATCATATTGGACCGCTCACAAAAGCCGAAAGAAATGATTTAAAACGTTGGTATAAACACAAGCACCACAGACCGCGCCACAGCGTGAAAGTTGTTTTTATCAGAAATTAATTTAAAACGCTAAGGATTTGTTCTTTGGACATGCCCGGCTTGATCTTTTTTAGATAGAGCAGTTCTATTATTGCTTTATCTATTTCTGAGAATTTGGTGACATCCGTCCATTCCTGATAAAATATACTGTCATTATATTTGTTGGAGTCGTTCATTAAACCAAGGCTTTGGGTTAATTCTTCGCGAATTAAATGAGAGCGTTCCTTTTGTGTAACTTCTGCAGATGAAACAAGAATGCTTGCGTCATAAATAACAAAATTATCATCATGCCACAACGCCCAGAAGAAACCAAAATTTGTCGGCATGTAATTAGGATCAATTTCTGCAAAATCAGATTCAGGTGAAAAAGTAATAGTTAGGTTTTCTTTTTTTTCAACAAGTTTAATTTTTATTCCGGATATCAATTCATTAAACTCATCAATAATATTAGTAATAGTTTGCAGATCAGCGACCGTCGGCTCACCATTGATTTTAATCCGAATATTATCATTCCATTTTTTAATTACCGGTATTTCATCTCCGAATTCAGCACCAAGAACAATTTCTGTGAAATATTCAATTTCTTCCTTAGTAAAATTATTTGAATCAGATTGGAAGGAACAGCCGATTATCAATAGTGATAAAAGAAATAATATAAGTTTCATCGTTGTGAAAGATAAAACAGTTAGCATGGAAATAAATAGTAATTTATTCTAAATTAAAGAAATATTGAAACAAGATACATACAAGCGTGTAAGTAATAAAAACTTTTACATAATTTATAGTTAAACTTGTATCTTCTTGTCCTTATACAAAATACAATATGAGGTATTATAATGAAACTAAAAAGAATTCTATTAAATATTGCAGGATTGCTTTTAATAGCATCCTGCGCCGAAAATATGGGAAATAAGATGACAGAAACAAAGGTAACCGAAAAAATGAAAAAAGAAGAATCAATAGAAACACCAACTATTAAAACAGCGTTTGAGTTTGTTAAATCATCAGGTGGTATAGATGAATATCGTTGTACACTAAATAATTTAGCAGTTTTGTTAATGGAAGACCACTCCGCTCCCGTAGCTACCTTTATGGTAACCTATCATGTTGGGTCTCGTAATGAAGCGATCGGACACACGGGATCTACGCATCTATTAGAACACATGATGTTCAAAGGATCAAAGAATTTTAATAAAGAAACCGGAAATCCGATTTGGACAGTACTGCAAGATATTGGAGCGCAAATCAACGCTACAACCTGGATGGACAGAACCAATTATTTTGAACTTCTGCCAAGTGAACATTTAGGTCGCGCTGTTGCGATCGAAGCTGACCGTATGCGAAACTTGCTCTTGCGAGATAAAGACCGCCAACCGGAAATGACAGTTGTTATAAATGAATTTGAACGCGGTGAAAACGACCCCTTTAATACATTAGACAAAAATATGTGGGCGACAGCTTATCAGGCACATCCTTATCATCATTCAACAATTGGATGGCGTTCGGATATCGAAGGAGTGTCAACAGAACGCTTGCGTGAGTTTTACGAAACATATTATTGGCCTAATAATGCAACGGTAACAATTATCGGCGATTTCAATAAAGACAAGGCATTACAAATGATCTTAGATAATTATGGTACAATCACAAAATCTCCACATGAAATCCCGGAAATGTACACCACCGAACCGGAACAGAAAGGCGCCAGACGTTTTGTAATTAAACGGTCGGGACAAATGGGAATTGTTGGAATTGCACACAAAACACCGGAAGGATTACATAAAGACAATTATACTTTTCAAATATTATCAAGAATCTTAGGTGGCGGAAAATCAGGCAGATTATATAAAAAAATTGTGGACAAAGGTTTGGCTACAAGAGTTAGTATGTGGGATTTTCCATTTAGAGACAACGGTTTGTTTATAACTTATGCGTTTTTAACGCCGGACACTAAACATGAAGAAGTTGAAAAAATCATATTAGATGAATATGAGTTGCTAAAGAAGAAAGGTGTTACTAATGAAGAAATTGCCAGAGTAAAAGGACAAATCCTTGCCGAACAAGCCTATAGCCGTGACGGTTCCTATTCAATTGCGTCTAATTTAAATGAAGCAATCGCCACAGGCGACTGGACATATTACACTAATTATTTAGAAGACATCAATAAAGTTACTAAAGCAGACATTAAGCGTATTGTTGAAACATATTTGATAGAAGATAAAAGTACTACAGGCTATTTTATACCGGAGATAGCGGGCGGCGGTGGTGGCGGTGGAGAGCCGAGCAATCCAAAAGCACATCACCCATATAATTATACATCTTGTCCTGAGGGAAAATCGGATAGCAATGTAGTTTCCGAGGCTAAAATAGCCGATAAAATTATAGAACAAACTCCAATTGATGGAATCCGTTTGTTAACGATGAAAACCGGAGTAAAGGATGTAGTAACAATAACCGGCAGTTTCTTAGGCGGTGATCAATACAGCCCGCAAGCCAATATGATGATAGCGGATTTAACCGCCGCAATGCTCGACAAGGGAACAAAAAATAAATCTAAATTTGAGATTGCAGATAAACTTGAGACTGTTGGCGCTAGTATCGGTTTTTCAAGCGGACAGTATTATGTTAGGTTTAGCGCCAAATGTTTGAAAAAGGATATTCCTTTAGTGCTTAGTTTGCTTGCGGAACAACTAAGAGAACCGGCATTTAACAAAGATGATTTAAAAACACTTAAAACACGTTTGATTGGTAATTTAAAAAGAGACAAAGAAAATACCCAAAGTCAAGCGGGTGGAGCATTTTTGCGTAAGCTTTATCCCAAAAACCACCCAAACTATACTTATAAAATTGATAACCGGATTAAAATGATTAATGATATTATGCCGGCTAGTTTAAAATATTATCATAAAACATATTATGGTTTGGGAAACATGACAGTTGTCGCCGTGGGCGATGTTAACAGCGAGGCATTTAGCAAAGAGATTGCTAAAGTATTTAAAGGCTGGAAAACATCTCCGCTGGACAAAAAAGAGCCAACTTTAATAGCCAATCAAGTTAAAGCGGGTAAAGAATATGTTACTATAAAAGAAAAAACAAGTGCGGATATTTATATCGGTTTACCAATAGGAATAGACCGCGACAACGAAGATTATTATCCACTCATGGTTGGTACATATATTTTAGGTGGAAATTTTTCGGCACGCTTAATGCAAACCGTAAGAGACGAACAGGGGTTAACTTATGGGATTCAATCGTGGGTTGGTGGCGTAGATAATGGGAATGATGGATATTGGGCGATTTGGGGAACATTCGCACCACAGCTTGTTGATAAAGGACATGACGCAGCTATTGAACAATTACAAGAGTGGCTTGAAAATGGAGTTACTCAAGCTGAGTTAAATGCTAAAAAATCTACAATCACGGGTTCGTATAAAGTAGGCTTGGCAACTACACGTGGTTTAGCCGGACAAATTTTAACCAACGCTGATCGTGGTAGACCAAATAGCTATTTGGATAAATATCCTGAATTGATTAATGCATTAACAGCGGACCAAATCAATAATACAATTAAGAAATATATTGATAAGGACAAGATGTTTTTTGTTGCAGCGGGCTCACTTGATAAAGACGGAAAACCTCTCGAAAATTAAAAAAACGTGGATGTAATACTAATTGCTGCTGTTACTGTAGATGGTTTTATTGCTAGAAATAGCGAAGAAGTAATCTCTTGGTCAAAAGACCTTTCCCTTTTTAAAGAACAGACCATGGGATATCCAGTGATAATGGGTTCTAATACAGAAAAGACTCTCGCAGTAGAACTTAAAGATCGCGAGAAAATAGTCGTTCATCGGAATGATAATGCAAAGAAAATATTGGAAGAATTAAATGCGAAAAAATGTTTTGTGATCGGTGGTGGAAGAACTTACACAAAATTTGCACCCTTCTTAACACATCTATATCTTACTCCCCACCCTATTATTTTTGGAAAGGGAATTCCACTTTTCCCTAAACTTGATCTGGAATTATCACTACATTTTGTACGAATGGTTCCAGTTAATGAAACTGAAGGCATTTACCAGTTTCAGTATCGGGTTATCAAATAACTAGATTCGCTGACAGTGCGGACAAATATGTGTGCCACGTTGTGCAACGCGGATCTTTTCTATTTTAGTACCACAGCGAGGGCAGTCTTTGTCTTGCCTTCCAAATATTTTTAGCTGATCACGAAAATTTCCGGATTTTCCTTTGCCAAAATAAAAATTAATAATAGTAGTTCCCTGATTATCAATAGCGGTTTGTAAGAGTCTTTGAATTGCACTGTGTAGAATATCGGCTTTTTTCCTGCTAACCGATAAGCCAATTTGCTGCGGGTGTAGTTTTGCAGACCAAAGCGCCTCATCAACATAAATATTCCCAAGCCCGGCAATGAAGCTCTGGTCTAGTAAGAGTGGTTTTAACTGTCGTTTGTAATTTTGCAAGTTTTTAAATAACCAATCTCCGGTAAAACTTTTTGATAATGGTTCAATACCCAATTTATTATTAATGTAATCCAAAGAATCATAATAATAAAGCCTTCCGAATTTTCTATAATCCTTAAAATATAAAAATGATTTATCTTTAAAATAAATAATAGCGGTAAGGTGCTTAGGTTTATCATCCTCAGACAATTTCAATAATAATCGTCCCGTCATTCGCAAATGAATTAAGAGATGTCCCCGGTCAAGATTAAAGACAATAAATTTACCCCTGCGCACTACATTCTTAATAACCTGTCCTGTTAATAATTTATTGAATTGCCGTACTGTGTGGGTTGCAAAAACTTTATCATAGTTATTTTGTGGAACAACCTTTTGTATTGTTTTTCCAACAATCTTGGGACGGACATACCGCACAACAGTTTCTACTTCAGGCAATTCAGGCATATATTTTTGTCATAATTATTTAGTATGATGTTAATAAAAAGAATAATTAATTGAAACTGTTTATATATTTATGGGAATAGTAGACTTTATAACAACTGACAAAGCTCTTCTATTTTGTTAAGAATATTTGTTTTTTCATCTAATTCCGTTTCAGCGTTAGGCATTTTTTTAACGTGCTCAATTTGCTACAAAACCCTGCCGTGTTTGTAACATATTGAACCAACCAGTGTTTCAAAATGGAACACACACCATACATCACGCCTCACATAAGGTGTTAATTATATTATACTTACTATTTTGGCACAGTATTTGATACATTTATTACAGAACAAAGTATTACTACATAATGAAAACAATGAACAAGACATTAAAAATATTACGTAAAACGGCCCAGATAGATGTGATCAGACAACTTCATTGTTTTATTGATTCAAGAAATATTCAGAATGTCTATGAATATGAAAATGATTTCAAAAGCTATGATAAACTAGTCAATGCCGGTGGTTTTGATGTAAAAGGCTTGTATTTCATGCCTTGTGACATAAACTCTACGGGGGGTGCAACAACCCCTTTGGGAGGGGGGAACCATATCCCAAAACTTGGTGAGGCGCGCTATAGCGACATAAACCCCGGCATTGACGATTTTTTAAAATAATATAGGAAAAAACTAATAACAGGCATTTGAAACAACATTGATTATCGAAACAACTTTTGTTGTCTTGTGCTGAAAATAACGGGGATTAGCTATTACGAGCGGGGGAAGCTAATTCCCGTTATTTTCTGACGAATAGTTGTAATGCAATACAAAGAGTGTTTTTATATGAAATAGTATAGTAAAAAGTGGATCTTTTAATATTTTATTATTATTGAATTGTCAAAAGCAGACCAAGAATATCTACTTAGTCTAACGCCATCAGCCTTTTTTTCATTTCAGGCTATAGTATTATTGTTTATGGTAGTGTTGAACTGGTAATTTCACCGGTTTAAAATAATGAAGTATTTAAAATATATACTAATATTTACGGTTTTTCTTCCTCTGCTAACCGTCCTGACATTTAAATTATATTTCTATTATGATATTCCTGAATACAATGGTACGCAATCACTGGCAGAATTACAAGATACGGTGGATATATTTACCGATCCTTACGGCATTCCCCATGTTTTTGCTAAAAATAACGAAGATTTATTTTATACGGCAGGATATATTATTGCCCGGGAACGATTGTTTCAATTATCGCTATTGGCGGCTGTGGTTCGTGGTGAAATATCAACACTTCTTGGTGATGATTACGTTTTACTCGACAATTACATTAAACAGAATAACCTTTTTTCAGTAAGCAGTGAAAATCAAACATCAATTAATTATGAGAATGAAATATTAATTAATTCCTATTGTTCAGGTATTAATACTTGGATTGATGAAACAGAAGGAACATTACCGCTTTCTTTTAAAATATTGAATACAAAACCACTTAAATGGACACCTTCAGATGTTATTAATGTTGGTACTATGATGACTGATGACCTTCGACAGAATAGACAAATCGGATGGTTTATAAACACAATAAGACAATATTTTGGAGAAACAAAGCTCTTAGAATTACTTACTGTTGATACTTTTAATTGGATTAACTCTGAAAAAGATTTTTTTACCGATTCACTTAACGGAATGAATTTGGTTTTAGAAAATCAAATTTGGGAACTAATTAGCGCTACCAGTTCGTTATTGAGGAGCGATGTGATGATAATACCACAGGAACAGACCGCTTCCAAAAAACCGATTCTAATCTTTGATGATATTGGGGGTTTACAGCAGCCCGCCAAATGGTACGAAATGCATCTAAATGGGGGTGATTTTAACATAGAAGGTGCTTTGATTCCAGGGTTTCCTATACCTTTAGTGGGAAGAACCGATCATGCTACATGGGCATTCACCGGACAATTAAGCGTTGAGACAATTAATACTTTATTTGATATTGCTGATGGTAAATTTAATTTTAACCAAAACAATATATTTGATATATCGCTTAGTTATATAGACACATCGGGATTTTATAGCAATCAAAAAGAACTTTCCCGACGGTTTAAATTATTACAAAATTGCTTAGCAGATTTAGACATAATATATGTCAATGATATCGTAAACAAACTATCTGAAACAAAAAATCCCGAAAAAACCGAAATTGCACGGAAGATTGCAAAGATTTATGTAGATAATAAACTCACGGCAAACAAATCTGTGAGTGTATTATATGATTGGGATGGTGATGAGTCTGCAACATCAGCAGAAGCGCTGTTTATAAATGTCATTTATACAAAATTATTTAAAAATATATTTATAGATGAGTTTTCACTCGTTGGAGAAGATGTATTTGATATATTTATCAGTCTGCCAATTCTCGCTGAGCAAAGTATAAACATGATACTGAATAATTCAGAATCCGGCTGGATTGATGATATTAAAACTGTAGGTTATCAAGAAAATTTAATTGAAATAATTATACAATCGGTTGATGAAGCTATAAGTGAAATTGAGAAAGATTTCGGAGAAAATATTATAACCTGGCAATGGGGTAAAGTTCATACTAAAACATATAAACATATTTTACATGAAAGATCAGTTATTGCCAAACTATTTAATTTGAACATCGGTCCATTTGATGGTTATGGCTCAAATAGCAATTTAAATGTCAGTGAATATAATTTAAATAATTCTTACGAGCAAATTTCCGGTTCCAGTTTGCGAAGAATATTTGATTCCTCTGATATGAATACAAGTTACTCAATTTTACCCACAGGGCAATCAGGCTTACCTAAAAGCGTTCATTATTCTGACCAAACTGAGTTGTTTAACAAACATAGTTTCCGCAAGATAGAATTTGATGAAACAACAATACGAAATAGTAATCAATATCAAAAATTAGTATTATGTCCCGCCAAATGATAGCGTTTGTTATAATAACAGTACTTGCCTTGTTGGCCATAAGATACATTACTTTTTGGCGAGGTATGGATTTGACTGATCTCTACCATGATAAGCCAATCTTTTTCGGCCATCGTGGCGATCGGCATAACGTTCCTGAAAACACGATTGCGTCTTATCGCTCAGCGATAGATAAAGGCTTGAATGCGATTGAATTAGACGTTATGTTAACTAAAGATGATAGATTGGTATGCTCCCATAATTTTGATTTGGAACGCGAAACAAATGGCACGGGGTTCATCGATGAAATTGATTATCAAGACTTAGTAAGAGTAAAAACGGGCAGCCAATTTCCTCCAGCAAAACAAGAGGCGATACCGTTATTAATAGATGTAGCAACATCTTTACCCAAAACAGTTTTAATTAATATAGAGATCAAGACGAAAAGTACATTTGATTTAAAATCTGCAATTATAATTGCGCGATTAGTTAAGAAAGGAGAAATACCTCAAAAAGTTATTATCTCTAGTTTTAATCCGTTTGCCGTACGGATGGTAAAATTATTTTCAAAATCAACTCCAACCGGCTATATTTATAGTAAAACAAAACATTTTAGGGGAATTTTTATTGCCCGACCGGATTGCTTACATCCTGAAGTTGAATTAATTACTGATAAATTGATTCAATTTTGCAAAAGGCGGAATATGTGCATTAATGCTTGGACAGTAAATAATGTTTATACCAGAAATTGGTTAATTGATAAAAATATTGATGGAATTATCCTTGACAATCCCCATTTAGCGGAAAATCTGAATTAATGTTTAAAACAGCGTATTCCGGTAAATACCATAATAATTCCGTGTTCGTTACAAGCTTGAATAATTTCCTGATCCCGAATTGAACCACCTGGTTGAATAATAGCCGTCACGCCGGTATCGGCGATTAAATCGATTGAGTCGCGGAAAGGAAAAAACGCATCAGATGCTAAAACAGAACCTTCTAATTTATCACCGGATTTTTTTAGCGCAAGTTCAACTGCATCAACTCGCGATACTTGGCCGGCACCAATCCCCAAAGTTATTCTGTCCTCAACAGTAATTATAGCATTGGATTTGACATGCTTTAACACTTTCCACGCAAATATCATATCGGCTAATTCAGATGTTGACGGTTTCTTTTTTGTAACAATGTTTAATTGATTTTCGGTAATGGTACTTACATCGGATTCTTGAACCAACAGTCCGCCACTAATGTAGCGATATTCAATATTTTGGGTTTTAGGAACAATTTTATTTATCTCCAATACACGTAAATTTTTTTTATTTGACAATATCTCTAAAGCCGTAGAGTCATAATTCGGCGCTATTACAATTTCAACAAAAATTTTGTTGATCATTTCAGCGATAGTTTTATTGCAGGTTCGATTAAGAACAATTATTCCGCCAAAAGCCGATTTGGAGTCCGCGTCAAAAGCTTTTTTATAAACGTTGGTAATGTCATCGCCGGAAGCGACTCCACAGGGATTGCCATGTTTAACGACTACACACGTAGAATCGGAGAATTCCCTGAGACAAGAAAGAGCGGCGTCCGCATCCATTAAATTATTATATGATAATTTTTTACCTTGATGTATTGTAGCATCTAAAATATTTTGAGTATTCCTGATCGGATTTTTATATGCTGCAGCTTTTTGATGTGGATTTTCACCATATCGCAAATCATAAGATTTATTAAATGAAGGAGAAAAAGTTTGTGGAAGGAGGTCATCATTCAGATAACTGTGAATTATGCTGTCATATTGAGCACAGTGACCGAACGCTTTTGCAGAAAGCAGCTTGCGAGTTTCGGAAGACAAACCACCTAAAATTTTATGCTCATTGATAATTGATTGATAATCAGATACATCAACTAATACGCCAACCCATCCGATATTTTTGGCAGCGCTACGGATCATAGTCGGTCCACCGATATCGATATTCTCAAGCGCTTCTTTGAGAGAAACATTAGGTTTACTAATTGTATCAGCAAAGGGATAAAGATTGCACACAACAAGGTCAATCCATTTAATATTTTGAGTTTCAGCTTCGGATTTGTGCACATCACGCAACCCTAAAATTCCACCTTCTATTTTAGGATTGATAGTTTTAATGCGCCCGTCCATAATCTCAGGAAAACCGGTATAATCAGATACATCAATTACTTCAATGCCGGCGTTTCTAAGATGTTCTGCCGTTCCTCCGGTTGAAAGAATTTCAATACCCTTGTCACTTAAATATTTTGCTAATTCAACTATGCCTGTTTTATCATAAACAGAAATAAGTGTTCGTTTGATAGTCGTAATGGATTTATTCATATTTATTTAATAATTATTTTTTTGAAATAATTTAATAGCATCAATAAAAGCTTCGCCTTCCAATGCTTGAACCTTTGTTTTTAGTGATTCCGGCGTTTCGTTTTTATCGACTGAACATTTCTTCTGGATTAATATTGGTCCGCTATCAACAGCCTCAGTTACAAAATGAATCGTGCAGCCGGTTTCAGTCTCTTTATTTTTGATAACTTCTTCATGAACGTTCATATCTATTCCACCAGCATATTTGGGAAGCAAAGAAGGATGCACGTTTAAAATGCGCATTTTCCATTCGTTACAAAATTCAGCGGATAAAATACGCATAAATCCAATCAATAATATTAAATCGACGTTATACTTTTTTAATATTACTGATATTTCATTATCAAATTGTTCACGGGTTTTACTTAAATGTGAAATAAAAAAGTTAGGAATATTATGATTTGCAGCACGTTCAAGAATATAAGCATGTGAAGAATTGCTGATAACTACTTCAAGAGTAGCATCTAACTTTTTTTTATCTATAGAATTAATAATTGCTTGTAGATCGGTTCCTTTGATCGACCCTAAAATACCCAGTTTTATTTTTTTTGCCACAGAGGTCACAAATTCTTTTCTACGTTCGGATATAATTTGTCTATTTCTTTCTGGATTTCAATTGTTTTCTTTAATGCTGTTATCACTTTACAGTAATGGCGTGGATCATTCATTTGTCTGTTTTTTCTGTCTTTTATATATTTTGCTAAAACTTGGTATCCGCCGATATGATAATCCCATACTTCCGGTTTGATATTTGAAAAATATTTGTCAGCATTGATATAAATTCTTTTTTCTTCTTCATTAAATATAGGTTTATCTATTGTGTCATTTGTACCGCTGCCTTCATATTTGGAAACAGGACGGTTCAGAACAGAACTTTTTAGCAAATGCAATTCGGCAAGTTTCTGTCCCAATTTTGCCATGGCATTAAACACATCTTTATCTTTTGTAAAAGGCACACGGGGAAAATCGAATTTCAGAAATTCAGTGTATTTCGTTCTATAGTGATTGCTGTAGAAAACCCCATAAATGTAATAGAGTATCTTTTCCGGTGTTGGTGTTCTTCCGAAAGATTCTTTAAGCATATCAAATATTTCAGGGGCTATGTTGGGCTGTTTCCCTTCCTTGCCATAGTGGACTTCTGGTTCAAACATCATCAGCGGTACACCGGATTTAGGTTTTTTCTCTTTTTCTTCAGGGTAAAGGTAAAGGGGCGCCTGTTGAATTATTCCTTTACTACTAAAAAAGGTTCTATTATCAACCATATGCTCCGTTATTAAAAAGTGACTGTAAGGGACATTTCCTGAAAACTGTCTCATAAAACATAAACTTAAGTTTTCTCCGGTCAGCATGTGGCGCATATATTCAGGACGTCCCCAATCAACCATTGTTTCTGTGTAATAAATTTTTCTTTCGTCAAAGGGTCGGTATAAAACATCCTGATAATAATTCTTCCACTTTTTGTCTTCTGCAATTTTCCTTCTTGCTTCCGGTAATTTCCAACCCCGCGTATCCTTTAGTTTAAAGGCTTGCCGTATTGTTTCATCAGGTAAAGACAAATTCCTGAACTGCAACATTTTATTTTCTAAGTCTCTTTTGGAAAAATTGATGACGAACTTATCTCGAGCGGTTACAATACCAGTTACATTCAAAGGAAAAACATCTTTAATAGATGGCCATTCTAAATATTCCTGAATACCCGCCACATCTCTTGGAATGAAAAAATACCAGGGGGTTTTTGGCTCTAACTTTTTATAACTGCCATTTTTTACATAATGAGATTCCAGCCATTCATATTTTGAATTTCGTTTTCCCCATAAATCGGTATGGACGACCTTACAACTTTTTGAAAGGTTGGAACCATCGGAATGTTTGTTTTTCACGAACAATGCAATAGCCACACCTTGACGAATGTCAAAGACAGGCATGTCAGGACTCCCATCAGGGCAGGTTTCTTTTTTCAAAGAATTTCCATGTAAATCCAAAATGTAGATTTCATCAAAAGTGTTCATCAGGCTTTGGCGCATTCCCCGAAATGTGGGATTGTCCAGATAAGAATGGTTAGTAATCATACCTACCATACCATAACCTGTTTTATGGATTTTCCACTGTGCAAAGCGCAGGAACTTCACATAATCATCCTGTAGCCAGAGTTTCTTTTCCCCAAGCGGTTTACCGTCAACAGTATAATAACTTTGGGCACCATCCACATCTTCTTTCAATAGTTTTTCCGTCCAATCGTTGAAATTAGATGAAATTCCGGAATAAGGCGGATTGCCTAAAATGACCAGAATAGGTTCATCCTTTTTCACCTTTCCTGCCAGTTTACTTTCTTCGCTCAAACTTTTGACAAAAGGCATATTGGTTTGTTTAAAATCTTCCATGTCAAGCGTATTTGTGAGATAAAGATTAAAGCGGTCATCGGCTTCCAATTTGTACCCCAACTCTTCCAACATGAATCCGATTTTCATGTGACCAATAGCATATGGCGCCATCATAAGTTCAAAGGCATAATAATTCTGTAGAATTTGATTTTTGATAAGATTATGTTTTCCACCGTCACCGTATTTAGATACAAATTCTTCTACAGCCACCTTGATAGCTTCCACGGGAAAGGTGAGTGTTCCACCGGCAGGGTCCAATAATTTTACATCCTTGGAAGCAAAACCATCTTCCAACCCAAATTTTGTTTTCATTAAATGATGAAGGGATCGAACAATATAATGAACGACAGGCAATGGTGTATAATAAACCCCACGCTTTTCTCGGATGGTGGGATCATAATGATTTAGAAATGTTTCATAAAAATGGACAACGGGATCTTCGCCTTTTCCGTCACGGTAATAATCCTGAAGGATTTTCTTTACATTCGTCTTCTGCAGGACTTCCGCAATATCGTCAATCATGACTTCTAAAGGTTTAGGCAAATCTGTTGATGAAACAAATCTGAAAACGTCCCGAAGAATACCAATGGTTGATGGGATATATTCGTAAGCTAATTTTCGATTAAAACTGTTTGTTGCGCGTGTCCGGGCAGCAAACAAACCGTAAGCCAATGTTTGCGAAAAAAGATCGGCAAAACTTCCCCGTGTTAGATCGGAAATAAGATGTTTTTGAAATGCATCATAAAACCCCAGAAGATGCCCGGAACCTGAGGATTCTTCTTCTAATTCTTCTGCAACAACTTCGTTTTTTAAGAAATGGGTTTTATCCGCCAATATTTTTGCCAATGTTTCAGCATCATTTATTGCGGGAAGAATAAAGCCAAAATATTTTCCTAACAATGAATTGAATTCATCTTCGTTTTCAACAGGTGGAACAGTTTTAAGTTTTTTAGCAATAAAAGGGCGGCCGATTGAAACACGATCAATTTCACTTCCGTTGCGATACAACTGGAATTCATAAAAATCTGTTAAAATGAGATTCGGGAATATTTTTAAATAGCGTTTTAACTGGTCACTTGTTACGATCTGATCTAGGTTTGTCCCGGGCTGTTTGGCTTCTATATAACCAACAATTTCATGTTCTCCGTCCCAGACACGAAAATCAGGATTACCTGCTTCTGTTTTTTTCGGGAGAACTGTAACAGCTGTTTTCTTTTTACCAATGGATTTTCCGTATTCTTCTAAAAATGACTTAAGCGCAGGATAAAAAGTTTCTTCTCTATAATCACCCCGAATAATGATATCGGCAATTTCTTTTAAATAGGATTGAATCATCATTTCAATTTAGGATAAATCTCTAATAGTAATCATATGCTTAATCCGTTTTTGAATTAGTGCTTCTGTTCCAATATCTGTTCGATGAAATAAGGGTCCTATAATATGTTTAATTTCACTTTCAGCAATCGCTTCAGCTTCTTGTAATGTATCGGCAATTCCAACAACGGCAACTGTTCTTGAGCCGGATTCGAGTAATATATTATTTTTCAAATCAACGGAAGCAAGGTATAATTGGTCATGGTTTTCAACTTTTGATATATCTATGCGTTCACCTTTAATCGGCGAATCGGGATATCCTTCCGGTACGGCATATTTACATACCGTGGATTTATTGCTAAAGGTTACCTCGCACTTATGCAGAGATGAATTGGCTATACCAAGAAATATGTCAATTAAGTCACTTTGTAATAAGGAAAAAACATTCATTGCTTCGGGGTCTCCGAAGCGCGCATTATATTCAATTACCTTAACCCCATCCGCTGTTGCAATAAAACCACCATAAAGAATACCCTTATAACCAATTCCAAATTCTTTTTTTAATGCTTTCGCAGTTGCGATATTTATCGCCTTTGCGGAATCAATATCATTGTTTGTTAGAAAGGGCAATGTCTGATTTGTATCATTGTAAGATCCCATTCCGCCGGTATTAGGACCGGTATCGTTTTCATACGCACGTTTATGATCTTGAACAGGCGGCATGTGTATTAAGTGTTCACCATCACAAAAGCTCATTAACGAAAACTCCTCTCCAATAAGTTTTTCTTCAATAACAAATTTTCCATTTTTTGCAATAATTTGTTCACAATATTCAATAGCTTCCGCGTGAGAGTTAATATGTTCACCGGACACCTTAACACCCTTACCGCCCATTAAACCATCGAATTTGATAACATAATTTTCACCTAATGTATTTAAATATTCTGATACATTATTTAGATTATTAAAAGTCTGATAATCCGGACAGCCCGGGATATCATATTTTCTCATTAAATCGCGCGTGAAACTTTTACTAGTTTCAATTTGCGCTAAATCTTTAGTGGGACCCACACATTGAATATTAATCTGCTGCAACGAATCAACAACGCCATTTGCTAATGGGGCTTCGGGTCCTATAATTGCCAAATCTATCGAATGTTCTCTAGCAAAATTTGTAACAGTATTGGGATTGGCTATTTTGCCAATTTCTAAAATTTCCGAAATTTCTTCAATACCGGGATTTCGATTTGACGCTAAACAGTATAATTTATTAGGTACCTTTGATTTTTTAATAGAACGTGCAATTGCATGTTCGCGAGCACCCGAACCGACAATTAGGATATTCATAGAGAATTACGCTCTTTTATACGTTGTTTTTCAAGTGCATTGATTTTATTTCCATTAACATCGCCCGTAACATAATTACCATCCAAACAAGCGGCGCAAGGTCTATAGATTTCGTGTTCCCCTTTTCTTGTTACTGCTTCGATCAAATCATCCAATTCTTGATACAATAAAATATCTACATTTATATATTTTCGTATATCTTCGATAGACATATTCGGTGCAATTAATTCAGAACGAGTTGGTATATCAACGCCATAAAAGCAAGGATTTACTAATGGCGGGCAAGCAGAAACGAAATATATTTTCTTAGCACCAAAGTCACGCACCATTTTAACAATTTCCTGACTTGTATTCCCACGTACAATACTGTCATCGACTATCATTACGTCTTTGTCTTTTATTTCAAATGATAGAGGAACAAGCTTATGCCGAATAGATTTTTTGCGTTTTTGTTGTCCCGGCATTATAAATGTACGACCGATAAAAGGATTTTTATATAATCCCTCAGAATAACGCACACCCATTTCATTCGCCATCGCTAAGGCAGCGTTGTTGGATGTGGCCGGTGCAGGGATAATGATATCAGGAGTTACATTAGGATATTTAGTTTTCCAAGCATTAGCCAAATTTTGTCCCATTCTAAGGCGCGATCTGTAAACACTTACATCGTCGAGGATTGCGTCCGGTCGGGCAAAATAAACATACTCAAATATACAGGGAGTGAATTTCTTTGAAGATAATATTTTTGAATGATAATGACTGTCTTCGGATATATAAATTACTTCGCCGGGTGCAACATCGGATTTTGACTCAAACCCTAAAGAATAAAATACAGAAGGCTCACTGGCAAATATGTAATCAGGTTTTCCGTTAGTAGAAAGTCGCTCTCCTCTAGTTAATGGACGAATTCCATGAGGGTCGCGGAACACAACCATTCCTTTGCCAATAATCACACAAATTACAGAATAAGCACCGCTAACTCTTTTGTGAACCTCTTGTGTGGCTTGGCAGATATGGTCGAAAAAGTTACCATTATTGTCCGTATTTCTTAATTGTTCTAGTTTGCCTGCAAAAACATGCAATATTACTTCAACATCAACTGATGTATTTAGATGCCTTCCGTCCTTTTGTGACAATTCTAACAAAAGCTCTCGATGATTAACAAGATTACCATTATGAGCCATAGCAATTCCGTACGGAACGCCGGTCCAAACTGGCTGGGCATCTTCCTTATCATATTTACCGGTAGTAGGATATCTTGTATGTCCTATGCCGATATTACCTTTTAATCGCGACATATTTCGTTCGTCAAAAATGTCTCTAACATAGCCAACGCCTTTCTTGGTGTGGAATCTGCGGTTATATGTAATAATTCCCGCGGCATCTTGCCCGCGATGTTGGAGATAAATCAAACTATCGTATAATTCACTGGCAACAGGTTTTTGTGAAATTAGTCCAACAACACCACACATGATTATATTAGTCCTGCCAATTTTGAGGATAACCCTATATAAGTTTCCGGTGTTAGACTAAGCAAATATTCTTTATCTGTTTTTGACAATTTAATGCTATTGATAAAATTCTTAATAGTTTCCTGCGAAATTTTCTTACCACGAGTTAGTTCTTTTAACTTTTCATAAGCATCAATTTGACCATTTTTGCGTAGGATGGTTTGTATTGCCTCTGCTAATACTTCCCAATGTTTATTCAATTCATTTTTGGTAGAAGTTTTATCAACTGACAAACGATTTAGCCCTTTAAGTATATTTTTAATCGCTAATAGCGAATAAGCCAATGCAATACCTTGATTGCGTAATACAGTACTATCGGATAAATCACGCTGCAATCTTGAAATAGGCAATTTCATACAAAAATGAGATAGCATCGAATTGGAAATACCAAGGTTACCTTCTGCATTCTCAAAATTAATAGGATTGATTTTATGCGGCATTGTGCTTGAACCTATTTCCTCAGCAATGCGTTTTTGTTTAAAAATTCCACGGCTAATATATTGCCAAATATCTTGACAGAAATCTATCAAGATTGAATTAATGCGGATAATTGATTGATAACTTTCGACAATAGAATCATGCGGTTCAATTTGTGTTGTAATTAAATTAGGTTCTAGCCTTAACGATTTTATAAAATGCTGAGTAAAATGTAACCAATCAGCACGGGAATATGCTGCCAGGTGAGCCCCCCAGGTACCTGTTGCTCCTCCGAGTTTACCTTGTAGTTTGTGTGCTCGAATATATATTGTTTGTCTTTGTAGGCGATTACAGAATACAGCCAATTCCTTGCCTATCGTGGTTGGTGTCGCCGGCTGGCCGTGAGTCATCGCAAGCATTGCGGTACTGTTATATTTTTTTGCTAAAGATTTAAGTTTGGATATAACTTTTCTCAACGTTGGAAGATAAACGTGGATTAATCCATCTTGCCACATAAGGGAATATGAAAGGTTGTTGATATCCTCTGATGTCAATGCAAAGTGAATCCATGGAATTAATTTTGTTGACCCTGAACGTTTTAACTTATCACTTATGAAGTACTCAACTGCTTTTACATCATGGTTAGTTTTTTCTTCAATTTTTTTAACGTGCTTTGCATCCTTAGTTGAAAACTTATTATAGAGATTTCTTAGTTCTGTTTTTTTTCTGGATGATAACGGCTTCAGTTCTTTAATATGAACAACACTGCAAAGAGCAATTAAATATTCTATTTCAATTTTTATACGATATTTAATTAACGCTTCTTCAGAAAAGAACAGTTTTAATTCCTGAGTATCCTTTTCGTAGCGTCCGTCAATTGGTGATATGTTACTTAACATTTTTCTTTATATCCTCTGTGGTTATCCCAACTCTAAAATTCTTTTAACTGCCAAAGCGCAATTCCCCGGATCTAAAATCGTTAATACGGGAGCGTTGCTTGGCATTTGCAGTGTTGACTGAATATTTACAAGCATATCGGTTTTATCTTTAAATGGCGGACAAGCTATAACAGGTTTTTCAGAATTAGCAGCTACAAAGCCTGACAAAGCATTAGAGCGGCCAGCAATCGTGATATAAACAACACCCTTTTCTGCAGAATTAGACTTAATAATATTTAATACTTCTAAGGGTTGTTTGTGCGCAGACGCAACGCACACCTCAAAATTAATTTTGTATTTTTCTAGTACATCAGTTATCTTTTCAGTAAAACTCCGGTCAGATTCAGAGCCCATTATAATTACAGCTTTCATAAGTATTCCTTTAAATTTAGAATTAGTCGTTCATTAGCCGGCAAATTTTTCATAGGAAATTTAAATCTATTTCCCGTTATTGTTTCGTATAGAAAAATATAGCGTTGTGACAGTTCAATAATTAACTCTTTCGGTGCTGACGGCAATACTTCATCATTATATGGATCGCAATTATCTACAAACCATAAACGTAAGAATTCTTTATCAATGTTTTGTGGTTCTTTACCATTGTTAAAGCGGTCGTCATATGTGTCGGCAATCCAATAGCGGCTTGAATCTGGCGTGTGAATTTCATCGACAAGAACAATGTTTCCATTGCTATCTTTTCCTAATTCATATTTTGTGTCGACTAAAATTAATCCGTTTTCAAGAGCCTTTTTCTGTCCAAACTTAAATAATTGTAGTGCGATTTTACTTGCGGCTTCCCAATCATCTTTGGACATCCACTCTTCGGAAATGATTTCTTCCGGACTAATTGGTCTGTCGTGATCTTTTTCCTTTGTTGTTGGCGTAAGTAAGGGAATACTTAAAAGTTGATTTTTAACTAATCCTTCCGGTAAACTAATTCCGCAATAATTACGAGAACCGTTTTTATATACAGTCCACAAAGATGTCGAAGTTGAACCGGTTATGTATCCACGTACAACAAACTCTATCGGGAACACTTCACATTTTTTCGCAACTATCACATTTGCATCCGGTAAATCCAATACATGATTTTTTACAATATGCTTGGTTTGCTCAAACCACCAAGCACTTGTAAGGTTGAGCACTTGCCCCTTAAAAGGTATTGCCGCTAAAATGCGATCAAACGCACTCTGGCGATCGGTTGTGATCAAAATTAATTTGTCTCCAATATCATAAACATCGCGCACTTTACCACGATATTTTTTTCCGAGAGGTAAGTTAGTCTCTGTGATACAGTTATTTAATTCTTTACTGATTTGTTCTCTGTAATTATTTTTGTATTTCATAGCAATCATGGGAAAATGGATTAAAAAATATGTTTGTTTTTAGTGCCTTGGATATTGTCTTATCAAAGTTATCATCATTAACAGTTATTTTCCACAGCACACCACTTTGAATATATTGTAAGTTTTTGATTTTAAAATGATGGTTAAGGATCTCTTTTTTCTGGCGGCCTAATAAATCTTCTTTTGGACGAACAAGAAAACAGGAAGTTTTAGGACGATTCTGAAATTTAACTAAGCGTTCCTTATTCGAATTGAAAAGTTCGCCGGATTTATTAATGTTGTTTTCAATTTCATATGAAGTATCAGAATTCAAACCAATCTTCCAATAGTTCTGCTTACTTACAGTAACCGGTATTTGTAAATGGTCTAACGCATTCTGAACAGAGACAGCTTCGTTATCAGTAATAATTGATTCAATAAACCATTCAATTGAATTCGTGTCTGATTTGTATGGTTTAATTATGTATTCATCTGCAGAATATGTAGGGACTTTGTCCTGTAGTTTGATGTTTTCTACAATGTATTCTCGCATTGATGTAAAAATTGCATCTCCATTTGATGTCCTCTCGGGATGAGGCATTAGTGCCATCACGTTTCCTTGTGGATTGCATACCGCTGCTAAATTATATATCGACCCGTTAGGATTTGTCGGAAACTCCAGCGTGATATTTCCATCGCTATCGCCATAGCGGAAGACTGTTTGTTGGTTCTCTATTAGTTCTTCTAACAATTCTTCCGGCATCACAAAACGCCCTTCAGCATGAGCAAATGGAATATAAATATTTTGTCCTTGTTGTAAATGTCGTGTAAAGGCGGTTCTGCCGCTTGGAACGGAAAGAAATAAATTTGCCCAGTTGTTATAATAACCGGTGCCCAGTACATGTCCTTCTTTAGTTCTTTTATTGTCTGTTAGCGCGATGCCGAGTTGATAGTTCTTTAATCCCGGAACCATACCGGCTTCGACTAAAATCTGAGCTCCATTGCAAATACCTAAGACGGGTTTCCCCTTTTCTGCCTGTTTGCGGATTTCTTTCATAACCGGATCTAATGAAGCAATAATACCTGCTCGGGAACGATCTTCATAAGAGAAACCCCCGGCAATTATATATCCGTCACATTTCTCTAAAATACTATAATCATTATTCCATAAGAACTCAACCGGTTCCATACCGGCGCGTCTTACCGCCATGAAAGTTTCTCGCTCGGTGTTAGTACCTGGAAATACAATAACTGCTATTTTAACTGAACTTTTCATCGTTTATGCGAAAGAAACTTTTGGTTTTCCCTGAATAATTTTACCGATTTCATATACGGCGATCTCTCCCTTCAACATAGAAAATATTTTTTGTTTTTGCTCAGCAGGTACGATTAATACCATGCCGATTCCCATGTTAAAGGTTCGAAACATTTCTTTCTCATCAATATTGCCGATTTCTTGCATTACTTTAAAAACGGGCAAAACAGGCCAACTGTCTTTTTTAATTTCAACGGCACAATTTGATGGTAAAATTCTGGGGATGTTTTCAACTAAACCACCACCGGAAATATGTGCCATGCCATTGATTTGGATTTTATCCTTTAATAACAGTTGAATATAATTATTGTAAACATATGCCGATTCTAATAGTGTTTCTCCAATTGATTTGTCAAGACCGGGTAATATATCAGAGACTTTGTATTGTCCAACTTCAAAAAATAGTTTTCTTGCTAAGGAGTAACCATTTGTTTGTAATCCCGTTGATGGTAATCCTAAAACAATATCGCCGCTGCGAATTTCTGAACCATCAATAATATTTTTCTTATCAACTATTCCGGTAATTATTCCAACTAAATCATGTTCACCGGGAAGATATGTATCCGGCATTTCGGCTGTTTCACCACCGACGAGTGCAATATTATTTTCACGACAAGCTATTGCCATTCCATCAACTATCTCTTTAATAACCGGTGGATTTAGCTTGTCGTTGGCAATATAATCTAAAAAAGTCAAGGGTTTTGCACCCATGACAGTTATATCGTTACAACAAGCGCTTACAAGATCAATACCGATAGTATCATATTTTTTCATTATGCGAGCTATTATGGTTTTTGTCCCAACGCCATCAATGCTTTGTACTAAAATTGGATTTTCATAATCAGAGATAATATTTTTCAAATTATACAGGGAACCAAAACTTCCAAGACCAGTGAGTACATTCTTATTAAAGGTGTTTTTTACCGAGATTTTAATGAGATCAACTGCCTGATTACCAGCGTCAATGTCTACACCGGCTGATTTATAGTCTATTTTTTTTATCACTGAACCCACTAAGATTTATTAATAAATTGATTATTGAATATTTCCTTTCATCAATCATTCTTTATTCTCCTCACAAACGATTTCTTCACAAGAATATATTACCGAATCTTCTGAATCACGTATTCCAATTGCTAAATAAATGCATTCTTCATTTGAGTCATTTCGAAGTTGATGCGATGGTCCACCCGGTAGAATAGAAACAAAATCACCAGATTTTAAGTTATATTCCTCATCACCATACTTTAAAAGTGCATTACCACTTAGAAGAAAAAAGAATTCTTCTTCTTTGGTATGATAGTGATGTTTTGAGGATAATTGCCCAGGTTTTAGATAGCAATAGTTAATACCAATATTTTGCGCACCGGCTGTTTTACCAAGACGTTTTCGCGTACGGTAAAGCTCTACTGGTTTATCAATGTAATGTTGTTCCTCTTTCACGTCCTGAAGGTTCTTAATAAAGTGTGTTTGTTTCATAGTTTTTATTTGTAAAGTTTTTGTCTTTATCCTTGAATCTTGAAACTTTTTTTATTCTTTTCTCTGTATCCTCTGTGATTATAGCAGTTTTTCACGCAACCCATTCTCCCAAGCTTGTTTGGCATCCTTAACAGGAACTTTAATCACATTATTAATGCTAATAATCTTGTCTGAAATAGTTGTTCCTATTTTAAAATATTCACAAGAGTATTTATTTAGAATATGTTGCACTTTATTGATGTTCTGTTTTGGAACCTCTACAATAAATCCTCCAGTCTCAGAAAAAAGCAATGTATCAGTTCTTAGATTACCATGAATAATTACATCACAGCCAATATTGTTCATAAAACACATTTCAGCAAGGGCAACCGCGATACCGCCTTCACTGATATCATGAGCAGATAAAGCTAAATTATTTTCGATAATATCAGTCACAGAAAAAATTTGTGATTCAATTTCTTTAAATGATGGTTTTGGTAAATTTTTTCCTAATTCATTAAAAATAGAATAATAAACACTTCCGCCACACTCATTTTTGCGACTGCCGACCAAATAAATCTCTGAATCTACCTTTTTGAAATCGGAAGTAATGGCAAGGTTGACATCGTCCATTTTCCCGGTACAACTAATGATCGGACTTGCCGGGATCGCACCACTTTTTGTTTCGTTGTAAAAACTAACGTTTCCGGCAACAATGGGCGTAGCTGATTCAGGATGTTCTTTCAAATGTATATTTTTGCAAGCTTCCGCAACACCACGTGCTGCTTCAGCAAATTCCCACATTTGTTCCGGTTTCTCCGGATTCCCAAAGCATAGGCAATCTGTCATAGCAACCGGAACAGCGCCAACAGCTACTACGTTTCGCATTGATTCTGCAACAGCATTAACTGCTGCCCAATACGGATCGATTTTTCCATAACGTGGGTTATGATCTGTAGATAGCGCAATTCCCACATTTCTAATTTCTTTAGGATATCTATCACTATTGAAAGGTGCAATTACACCGGCATCGGCATTACCAGCTTCAATTTTTGTACGACCCTGTACCTGCTTGTCATAAGTTTCAAAAATTGCTTCACGCGATGCGATATTTTCGTGTGATAATAGTTCCAATAATATTTTATTATAATCTTTTGGCTCGGATATCTGCGGTTCGTAAAAATTATTTTCCGGTTTTTTAAAAGGACGGTTATATAGGAAGCCTCGAGTTACCTCTGTGGCGGGAGCATTAACAATTTCTTCACCATTATTATGAACTATGTACTGATTGTCATCACGGATTTTCCCGATAACTCGGGCTTGCGCTAAATTAGAAACGCCGGGGAAATCATATTTATTGTTGTAATGATCTAAAATAATTGGAGTGATATCAGAAGGTGATATCCACATAAAACGTTCTTGTGTTTCTGAGCAAAGAATTACCGAAGGATGTAGATTGTCCATACTCTTATGTACTTTATCTAACCAAACCTCAGCACCGTATCCGGAAGTTTCGGCGAGCTCAACGCTTGCACAAGCAACGCCACCGGCACCCAAATCCTTAAAACCTACTTTGTCAATAAACCCCTTGTCTTTAAGCAATCTAAATAAAGAATATGATGCTTTTAGTATATGTCTTTCTAAAAATGCGTTAGGCTCTTGCACTGCTCCTTTGTTTTGTTCTTTTTTCTCTTCTTCCAATTCTAGCGAAGCGAAGCTTGCTCCGCCAAAGCCACTATTGTCGGTTGGTTTACCAACTAATATTATGTCGTGTCCGACTGCGTTTTTTGGTGCGTAAGAATGTAAAATTTCATCCTTGCGAACAATCCCCAATGTCACGATAGTCACCAAACAATTTTCGTTATATCCCTCATCGTAATATAGATCGCCGCCAATATTTGGAATGCCAAGCGGGTTTCCATAGCCGGCAATCCCATCAACCACGCCCTCATGGATCCAAAGACTTTTACTCGATTTTATATCACCGAAGCGTAAACCGTCCGCTAAAGCAATTACTTCGGCACCCATACACGATACATCACGGACGTTTCCGCCAATGCCGGTTGCAGCACCTTCGTAAGGTACAATTTGCGATGGATGATTATGTGATTCGTGGCTTATAACTACGCAATAGCGATGACCTTCATTATCGCTTACCACTGCAACGACACCGGCATCTTCTTTTGCGCCTAATATTACATTTGGACCATCTGTTATAAACTGCTTCAAATGATTGCGGCTGCTTTTATAAGAACAATGTTCGGAGCCCTCAATTGAAAACAATACCAACTCCGCAAGCGATGGCGCTCTGCCAAGCATATCATTTTGGATTTTTAAGGTTTCATCAACGGTAAGTGGTATGTTTAATTCATTAAGGCGTTCACGAATCTCATCCCTACTTAGGTTTGAGAAATCGATGATTTCTTTTGTGAATGCCATTCTACTTTAATACGGTTTGATGGCGTTGTGGACCAACCGAAACAATTGTTATAGGGCAGTCAACTTCGCTTTCGATAAAATCTATATATTTTAAAATATTTTTAGGGAGGGAAGAAAAACTGCTTCCGTTTTCAACATTAAAACTATTCCATCCAAGGAGTGTTTTATAAATTGGTTTCGCTTTTCTATAATCACTAAGACTTGCCGGCATCTCTGTGATTGTTTTTCCGTTAATATCATAAGCTACACACACCGGCAATTCTTTAAAATCATTAAGTACATCAAGTTTTATTAGAGCGATGTCCGTCAATCCATTTACACGTACTGCCTGCCGTAGCTGAACCAAATCCAACCAACCGACCCTGCGCGGACGCCCCGTAGTTGTTCCGTACTCATTGCCTTTATCTCTTAATGATTTCGCGTCTTCACCTTCAATCTCTGATGGAAAAGGACTTATTCCCACGCGTGTAACATATGCTTTTACAGCACCTATAATTTTATCGATTTTTGTGAAACTAACCCCGCATCCAGCGGCAATATTACCGGCAGCGGTATTACTGCTGGTTGTGTGTGGATAGATTCCATGATCTACGTCAAGACTGATACCTTGCGCACCTTCAAATAAAATTGATTTACCTGCTTTTTTTGCATTGTAAAGAATTACCGATATGTCAGCAATATATTTTTTTAACTGCTTACCATATTCTAAATAATCAGTATATATTGATTCTATTGATGAACCGATTTTTCCACCGAGCGCTTTTTCCGCTAAATTTTTATTAAATAAATAGGATTTTTCTAATTTTTCACGAAAGATCTCCGGTTCAAGTAAATCTATCATTCGTATTCCGTGACGGTACATTTTATCGGCATAAACCGGTGCTATTCCGCGCTTGGTACTACCGGCAGCAAGCTTTCCCTGATGCTCCGTAATTGCAACATCCATATCAATGTGATAAGGCATTATTACATGTGCACGATCGCTTACTAATAGGTTTGGATCTACTCCGCGGTTTTGCAAACCTGCAATTTCAGCAAGTAGAACCTTTGGATCAACTACAACACCATTTCCTATTATGCTTACAGGCTTTGAGTATAATACGCCGGAGGGAATTAAGTGTAATTTAAAAACTTCATCATTTACGATTACGGTATGTCCGGCGTTATTGCCGCCCTGAAAACGAACAACATAATCAGCTTTGCCGGCGAAAAAATCGGTAATTTTACCCTTACCTTCGTCACCCCATTGAGCGCCAACAATAATAGAAATCTTTTGTGTAGGGGAGGTCACCGGGGTTGATTTTCCGTGGGCCATAGGATTGGTTGCGCTTTGAAAATCACAAAATATTAGTCAAATAAAGTAAGTAAGATTACAATGACAAAAGTAATCTTTCAAAGCTACAAAATAGATAATTAACAATATTTTGATGGATGAAATTGCTAAATAATTAATCTTTGCTATTAAGAATCCAAATAATTAGATTTATTAGTCTTTTATGTTTCTAAGAGAAACATTAATTGGGATTAAAGGATTTATTATTAACAAAAGAGGAATAAAGAAAACGAGAAAAATAGGCGCCATTTTTGTAATTGGTTTACTGCTCGTTGGTTTTGCTTTTGCTGGCGGAATAGTAACCAATACAAACCAAAGTGCGGATTTTATCCGTTTAATGAACCGCAATGCATCTACGGATGTTGATGCTGTGTATTTCAATCCGGCAGCGCTTACGCAACTGAATTGCGGTCTGAGTTTCTATTTAAGCAGTCAAACCATATTTCAGGATAGAACAATAACAAGCAATGTACCAATGCTTAATAGTGATATATTTGAAGGAACAACATTTGTCCCGGTTTTTCCCAATTTTTATGTTGCATATAAAAAAGGAAATCTAGCAATTGGTGCAGGCTTGATTCCGATTGGTGGTGGTGGTAGTGCAGTATTTGATGATGGTTTACCCTCCTTTGAGGTACCTGCATCGTTGATTCCTGCTGGATTAACAGCCTCAGGAATCCCAACTGACAAATATAGTGTGGATGTTGCCTTTGATGGTTCTTCATTATATATAGGTGGACAAGCAGTTGTATCGTATAAAATAAATGATATGATTTCAGTAGCCGGTGGTGCACGCTATTTTACCGCTAAGAATACTTATAAAGGACATCTTAGTGATATTATGATTAATCCTACAGTACCTACCGTAGGATACAATGGTAGCATGGTATCTGCACCGGAATTCTTTAGTACAATGGCAGGCGCTTTAACTGCCGGTGCATCCCAAGCACTGGGCGGAGCGAATGCATATGCAGCAGGTTCTGATCAAGCGGCGGCAGGAGCCCTAC
>JAUWFQ010000036.1 GCA_030606865.1 bacterium | reverse complement strand
AATAGTAATATAATGTTGCCTTACCAAAATCAGCTTCATGGGCTATTTCGTCCATTGTTGAATGTTCTAAGCCTTTTGTTTTAAAAACCGCCAAGGCACTATTGAGTATAAGTTTTTTTCTTGTTTCTCTTTCTTCTTGTTTTCTAGATAAAGTCATAATCTTTATTATTCAAATTGTGGGTTTGTTTTTCGAATCATTGGTCGAAAATTAAAGACTTCATTGTCCATTTATCAATGTGTATTTTGAAAAATAGCTAAAATTGATTAATAAACCAGAAATTATCAGCATACAGAAAGTACATTTCATTCTCTTACTTTTTATTTTTATAAGTAAACTTTGTGCACTAATTTCCCCATCAAATTTTATGACAAATCAACAAAATTCTAATCTATCCATCATGAGAAAACTATATAATTTATTTACGTCAATGAAGTTTGCTGTAATTATTTTGATTATCCTTGGCGCTACTTCGTTGTTCTCTATGTTAATAAATGAATATCCGACTTTTTTCTCCAAACAATCTTTTCTACATACATTATTCCAACAACATTCACCCTATTCATCTTGGTGGTATTCCATATTATTATGGTTTCTGATAATCTCTGTTTTATTATGTGTTATACAAAATACAAAACCAGCTTTAAGATCAATTACGAATATTCGGTTTTTAACAACTGATAATATCAAAAATATTCACAATGCCAAACAGATTAAAAAGGTTCAATCCAACACTTCTGAAACAATTAAAAATTTGTTAAAGAAACAATTATATCATGTAGCTGAATCTGAATCAAATAATGAACAATTAATAGCTGCACGAAAATTTCGATGGAGCTCATTGGGTCATTTATTAACACATATTTCTTTACTTGTAATTGTTCTCGGCAGTCTCATTTATACCAAAACTGATCGTCAAGAATTTAGATATATCATTGCTGAGGAATATAAGGATACCGAGTATTTCGAAAACTTCCCCCAATATTTTAATTGGCATTTCAAGGTTTCGGAAATTGAACATCCAACAATGGTAGTTGACAGTTTCCGTGTAAAATATTATTCAGATAACAAAGGACCGAGCATTTCAGATTTCCGTTCTTATGTTCGCTTGTTTGATCATGATGGAAAATTGTTAGCCAAACACGAGATAACTGTCAATAGTCCTCTTATTTATAAACATGTTTCAATACACCAATCGGATTACAAACCAATTGTAAATGAATTCTTTATTAATATTCCAAATCGCTCCCAGATAGTCAAACGTATGCAAAGTAATCAAGAATTTGAACGTAATGAGACAAACTGGATTACCGGTCTAACATTGCGTGCCAATAAAGGTAAACCTGTTATTTTTACTGGAATGCTTATATCTGTTATAGGACTGATTCTATCTTTTATGTTTTGGCCAAGATATATTTGGGTGGCAATCGACAAGAAAAACATTACTATTGGTGGAAGATCCACAAAAAATAAAATAGTATTCCAAAAAGAATTAGATAATATCATTAAAAGGATAAGTGATGAATAAAAAATTACTTTATACAATCGGCATAATTGTACTAGTTGTTTTAGGATATTTCGCCTTGCAGGAAGACGATCCTCAAATAGTCAATACCAAACCACTCAATATTGAGCAAGTTACTGAAAGTGGATTAGAGCTATTTAAAGATAATATAACTATTCCATTCCAAAAATCATATTCCATTGATGAAGAGTGGAGTTTAATAATTAATCAATTTGAACCGGACGCTAAGATTTCAGGTAAAGGTAGCATTTCATCAGATTCTGATCAGGAAATAAATCCGGCCGTTAAAGTAGACTTTTATAAAAATGGGGAGTTGATTCATTATCAAATAAGCTATAGAGAAATGCCGGGATTTCATTCTATCAAACCTGGACAGAAATATTTATTAGATTTAATAGATTACAAAGGTTTTGCTGTATCCGGAGACAATAGTTATTCTATCAAAACAGCGAATATAAAAATTTGGAGAATCAAATGACGGAAAGCTTATATCAAAACCTTTTCTGGTACACTTTCATTTTCTATTTTGGTGGATTTATTGCATATGCAATGTACTTTTCATTAAAAAAAAGCTCTCTTCAGAAAATTGGAACTATTCTATTAACAATTGGTCTTTTACTGCAAACAAGCGGTTTTATTGTTAAATGGAGCATTGTCGGACAAATCCGTTTTCAAAATATGTTCGAATTTTTAATGTTAATGTCTTGGGCAGGTGTTCTATTAATTCTTTATGGTGTTACCAAATATAAAAGTCCATTGTTAGGTGTAATTATCACTCCGATAATTATTATGCTAAACGCCGCGGCCGCATTGTTAGACAAATCACCTGCAGAAAATCTTATGCCGGCTTTACAAAGTAATTGGTTAACGATACACATATCGCTTGCAGCGATTGGATCCGGCGCATTTGTCATTGCCGGAGCCGTCAGCATATTTTATTTATTAAGTAAACACCAATACAAAAAAGATGATAAAAAGGATTTTAACGGATTTTTATCGATTGCTGTTTTGTGCCTTATTTATATACCGATTGCCTTATTCTTTATTCTAAAAATTGCGGGATTAACGCCAAACCACACAGCTTTTCAGGTAATGTCAAAATTCTCCAGCCAAATTGAATATGAAAATGCGCGTACATTACTTGGTCAATTAGTAGTTGTATTAGGTTTACTGTTTATCCCAATGATAGCCATTACCGGGCATTTCTTTAAGAAAAAATTTGCTGACTCTAAAAATGCGGGATACGGTGGTGTGTTATTTGCCTTATTTGCCTTAAGCTTTTCTTTGTCAAGTTTATTTGTCGGGATTTTCATACATAATGATGTTATTTTGATAACTTCACAAAGGCATCTTGGAAGTATTTGGCGTTTCTTTGAATTCTTAGGATCCGCATACGTTATTACGTTAATAATATTCCCAATATTATACTATTTGATATACCGTAAACTTGGATCATCGATCAATAAAATATCTAATAAACTTGATTTAATAGATGAAATAAATTATCGCGCTGTTTCCTTAGGTTATCCTTTATATACAGTTGGAGCACTCTTCGCCGGAGCAATTTGGGCTGAGCAAGCCTGGGGCAGTTTCTGGAGTTGGGATCCCAAAGAAGTCGGATCTTTATTGGTATGGTTTTTCTATTCCGCGGTATTGCATGCACGCTACAACCGCGATTGGATAGGAAGTCGCTTAGCGATATTATCGATTATTGGAACATCAATGATGTTTGTTACATTCTATGGCAACTATTTTTTTGGCGGTTTACACGCATACGCTTAGAGAGTAACAAAACCGCTGACAGCCCTTCAAGGGCTATCAGCGGTTTTAGACCACATCAATTTGCTTAATTATCTGTAGGATTTACCTGTGCTTCTATACCTGTAGAACTCAGATGGGCATTCATTGGGTTATCCTGGCAAATATCTTCTAATTCCTGTACAACTCGTTCTAAATCCTTACTACTTGACAAAATGGATGCCTTATCAACAGCACTAATTACATCCGGTGATTGGGTCGCAATGCGTTCAAATGAATCTTCAATTTCATCAACTGCTAATTGGAATGTCATTGTTATATAATCATAAATCCGCTGTTCCATATTTTCCATTTCCGGATGTTCTTTAAGTGCATCGCTGATCACCTGTCCTATTGACAACATACAATCAGCTACTTCATCAACTTTATAACCCTCAATATATCTACGGTAAGAGATAATTTGTGCATAATTACGTAATAACATCCGATCCTTGGTCCGAACACCGGTTGTAATCAATTGGTAAATTAATGTGACATGCCATTTTATCAGTTTTTCATCCATAGTCTGATAATTCAAGTAACATGATTTATTTTCCGGCAGTAATATTTTTTCAATTATCTTTTCGATTGTCTCTTCACGTAACTCAACCATAATATCGTGAATTAAAAGATTTGGACGTTGGGCTACGCGTAAAAGGGCAGCTTCATTTCTCAAGTTCCAGGCACCGGGATGAGATTTCATTTTTTCGAGTATAAATAGTGATCGCCGCAAAACTGTTAAGCGCGGTGTAGGTTCCCAACCTAACTTTTGAAAAGTATAGGAAGCATCTACATTTATTTTTTTATCAATATACTTCATCATCCACAACCTTTCAAAAGGCGGTTTTTTTATTATTTTTCCTAACACCTGCCGTAACATCACACCCGGGGCAGCAATGAATTTTGGAATCTTGATCGGTTTAATATCTCGTCCGTAAAAATAACGGGTTGTTGTTGCAAAGAGTTCATTATGGGTAACATATCCATTAGGACTAGCAATATATGTACCAATTCGAGGTAGATTTTCACTCAATTCAATTATTCTAAAAAATATCCTGTTTAAATCACGTACATGAATGTATGTAATTGCTGATTCACCGCGACCACCCAAAACTTTAGAGTTCCAGCCCTTTGATAACCAAGTCTTGATAAACATATATAACGGTGGATATTCACACCAATCGCTGAATACTGCTGCAAAACGGATAATACTTACCGGAAACCATTCGGAGTATTTCTTCATCAATTCTTCCCCCTTGTATTTACTAATAGCATAGGGAAACTTTGCATCGAGTGGGCTGTCCTCATTCATTACTATATCTGAAGCAGTAAAGTCTGTGGCTGCTAGTGAACTTGCAAAAAGAAATCGTTCACATCCAATTAATTGGGCTAGTTTTAAAACATTTTTAGTACCTTTTACATTTGTACGTTCGTATTCGGGATTTTCGGTATTGCTAAAATCATAATAACCGGCTAAATGCAAGACATAATCAGCTCCACCATGATCCTTAATACAATCAATAACATCACGCATAGTCTCCCAGCGTGCAATATCTACTTGAGTCCAACGTATGTTATCATCTAACGGAATCCCGGCTTCTTTCTGAGAACGACGTGCAAGGCAGAAAAGTCTAAATTTGCCTACGGCGGCTTCTAAAAAATTACGCCCTACAAAACCCGAAGCACCAGTTACAACAATTCCGGGCAGTTTCATATCCATGGTTTTCTCCTAACTAAATTTGGTTTTTAATAAACTCCGGTTTTTTCTTTGACTTAAGATATAATAATAAGGCTACATAAATTGCCATACCCATGAGACCATCACTAAATCCAGACATCAACACTAACCATATTTGTTCTACTGCAATAAAATATATAAATAGAAAAACAGTTGCCATTATCTTAACTATTATTGAAAAAATTATCAGACTATGGTTTTCATCTACATTAATTGCAGCCATCAAATAAGCGACAACCATAACAATATGAAAAACCCCACCCTGGGTGGGAAAAAAACGTTCATAGCACGTACCAAAACCAAACAATTGCATTAATTCAGCCGGACGTATAATGAGACCTACACCAACGCAAAATGAGTGGATTGCTACTAATATCAATAATAATGATAAACGGCTTCGGGGATTTCTAATAATTTCCATATTTTTATCCTTTTGTGACTACAATCACATTAATAAAATCAATTAAGAGTTTGAGCGTCGGATTGTTCTTCCAAATCCTGATTATAGCAGAAAACTCCACAATTCAAACACCGTGTTGCTTCATAACGGGCATCTTCTTCATCAATAGTGCCTTCTACTTCCTTGAACGTTCCTAGTCGATCTTGCAAAGTTACAATCGGCTCGTGAACCCTTGGCTTAGGTGCTACGCCGACAATAGATTGATGCAAAGATTCAGAAATAATGCTTTTTTGTTTATCAATAATAGGCGGTATTTTGCCATCTGTGACATAATAATGAATGGAACGTGCAGCATAACGCCCAGCTGCGATTGCTTCAATTGCCAGTCCCGGTCCAGTAAAACAATCACCACCCGTAAAAATATATGGTACATCTGTCTGGAGCGTATCTTCCTCTGCATTAATGGTATTCCACTTTGTAATCTGTAATATATTTGATTTATCTTTACCTAAAAAATCTAAATTGGGGAATTGTCCAATAGCCTGGATTACCATATCACAGGCTATAATTTCTTCTGAACCTTTTATTGGTACTGGCCGACGACGTCCACTGGGATCGGGTTCTCCAAGTTTCATTTTTAATATTTCCATACTGTCTACTACATTATTATCATTCAGAATTTTTGTCGGAGCAGATAGGAAACAAAATTCAATGCCTTCTTCTTCAGCAGCAATAATTTCAGCAGGATTAGCCGGCATTTCATCTCGTGAACGGCGGTAAACAATCGTAACACTTTCAGCACCTAGACGTAAAGAACTACGTGCTGCATCAATTGCGGTATTACCACCACCGATCACAACTACATTTTTTCCAATTTCTACTGACTCGTTGTTATGAAACCGTTCCAGGAAATTAGTTCCTGAATAAACACCATTAAGATTAATACCTTCTATATTTAAACTATGTTCATCCCAGGCACCGACCGCCATAAAGGCAGCATCGTATTTTTCCGCTCTTAAAAAATCGATTGTAAAATCTGAACCAAAATCAACATTAGTTCTTGCAGTAATTCCTAATTCTAAAATACCCTCGATTTCCCAATCCAAAATCTTCTTTGGGAGACGATATTCCGGAATGCCATAACGCAACATACCACCTAATTGTGATCTCTTTTCATATATCGTAACTTCATGTCCTAAACGACAGAGAAAATAAGCAGCTGATAGCCCCGCCGGTCCACTCCCTACAATAGCAACTTTTTTCCCAGAAGCAGGTGCTACCGGAATATGTAAACGTTGACCTGAATTCATTTCCCAGTCAGCAGCAAAACGTTTAAGATAATTAATAGCTACTGGATCATCACTGATGGTCCGACGGCAAGCTAATGCACAAGGTTCCGGACACACCCTACCACATACTAAAGGTAGTGGATTACGTTCCTTAATAGTTAGTAAAGCCTCTTTAAACTTTCCGTCTTTTATATAGTGAATATACTTTGGGATATCAATCTGAGCCGGGCATTTCTGGCGACAAGGAGCTAAACATTCTGTGTACTGATTCCAATGCAATATTTTGCTTTTTTCTGATATAATTGAAATAATACCTTTCGGACAAGCACGTACACATTCACCACAACCTACACAACGTTCAGGATCAAATATGGGTAAATTATCGGGACCCATTGTAATTGCACCAAACTTACAGGCATTTACACAAGTTCCTAATCCTAAACATCCTCTATTACATTTTATCGGTCCATTGTAATATAGCATAGCTGCACGACAATCATCGAGACCTGAATATTCATATTTTTTTACTGCCCTCACACCTCCGCTACAATCTCGAGTTGCCACAGCTATTTCACTATCTACCATAGCCATACCAAGATATTCTGCAATTTGATTGGCAACTTCAGTTTGACCAATTACACAAGCGTTAACTTGAGATGTACCATTAACAATGGCTTCTGCACAGGAATTACAGCCGGCATATCCGCAACCACCACAGTTTGCACCCGGCAATAAACTCAATACACCTTTAATGCGTGGATTTTCCTCGACATAAAATATACGGCTGGCAACCCCTAATATCACTGCGGCAACAAAGCCGATTCCCCAAAGAACAACTATAGGCATTAACATAAAATAACCTTATCCCCTAATTTATTTAACCATGCCGGTAAAACCTAAGAATGCCATTGACATAATTCCGGCTGTAACTAATGCAATTGCTGTTCCTTGCATCGCCTTAGGCACCGGCGCAATGATAAGTCTTTCGCGTAAGCCGGCAAACAAAATAATTGCTATAGTAAATCCGGCAGCACTGGCAGCTGAAAAAACAATTACTTCTATGAAATTGAATTCGTATTTAATATTGAGTAACGTAATACCCATCACAGCACAATTCGTTGTAATAAGGGGCAGGTAAATCCCCAATGCATTAAAAAGAGTTTTGCTTTGTTTCTTTAAGAATATTTCCACAAACTGAACTAACGCTGCAATAATCAAGATAAATGCCAGCGTACGTATAAACTCCATATTGTATGGTTTTAAGATATAATGATAGGCAAACCAAGTAAAAATTGAAGCAAGGGTAGCGACAAAAATAACCGCCAGTCCCATCCCAACAGAAGTACTTAGTTTTTTAGATACACCACAAAAAGGACAATTCCCTAAATACTGAGCTAACAGAATATTATTAACAAAAATTGCTCCAATTGCTAACAATAGTAAATCCATACCACTCTCCTATGTTTGAATAATTGATTCACCGCGTTTACGACTATACGCGTTCATTAGTCCCAGAAGAATACCAAGACATAAAAATGCACCGGGAGCCTTTATCATAAATTCAAAGGGTTCAAAGTTGCTCCCGAATAGAGGAATACCAAACCAAGTTCCTGCACCAAGTATCTCACGTATTGAACCAACTAGTGATAGCGATAAGGTGAATCCGATTCCTATACTTAATCCATCAGCCATTGAAAGTAATACAGGATTACGGGAGGCAAATGCTTCGGCACGTCCCAGTATAATACAATTGACCACAATCAATGGAATATATATACCTAATTGTTGTGAAAGGGGAAAGAAATATGCTTTCATAACCATTTCAACAATAACAACAAGTGTTGCTATTAATACTATGAAGCAGGCAATTCTAACTTGATCTGGTATTATATTGCGTAGCATAGAAATCAGCATATTAGAAAAAATTAAAACAAATGTAGCCGCCAACCCCATACCCAATCCGTTTTCTATGGATGCCGTAACCGCTAAAGCCGGGCATAAACCCAGAACCAGTCTGAAAGGAGGCAAATCCTGCCATAGTCCATGTAGTAATACTTTTTTATAACTCATAGTTCAATTTACTTTTACTTTTAAGAAAACACTTTTAATCCAAATTCGCTTGAATTAAAGATTCTATCTCATCCAAATGATCATTAATAATACTCTTAACCCTATTTGTCCCATCTACTACAGCATTAGACGAGTATGTTGCGCCACTGATTGCATCAATTATTCCTCCGTGTGTTCGTAACTCAAACGATTCGCTAATTCCGAGGTTGCACCATTGTTTACGAAAGGAAACTTTTTCTACTTTAGAACCAACTCCAGGTGTCTCACTATGTTGGATTATTTCTAATCCAATGATTTTTTCTGCTTCAGTGTCTATCCCCATCATTATTATTATATCACCTGCGTACCCTCCCCGACCCGGAGCTTCAATTGCTAACCCGGTAATCATATCACCATCTGTCATATAAAATATCGGGTAAGTTATGTCATCTATCGCAAATGCGATTTTATTTTTTAGTACATCATTAGCCGGTTTTTGGAAAAGTTGTTCTAAAGCCGGTCCCCTTACATAAAAATCGTTTTGCATATCAATTCGTTCTTCTAATGATACTCGAACAATTGTCAATGCAGCTGCAGAAATCCCACAAATCAGGCTTAAAACGAGAACTAACTTCGAAATTTCACGCATTCTTAATTTCCTCCAAACCATAAATTTTTGGAGTAATTCTATCAATAAGTGGATTACATAAATTGATTAACAAAATAGTAAATATCAATCCATCACTATAAACTGAAAAAGCACGAATCAGTAACAATAAAACGCCTCCCAGGAAACCATAGATTAACATTGGAATCCGATTTGCCGGAGATGTTGTATATTCCGGAGCCAGAAAGAAAGCTCCAAAAATTGTTCCTCCCGATAATATATAAAATAAAGGTGTTGCAAATTGTTCAGGACTAACGATATGTAGTATTAGCCCCATTAAATAACAACCACCGAGGAAAGCAATTGGAATATGCCAGGTAATCTGTCGGATCAGAATCAAAAATAACCCACCTATAGCCAAATAAAGAACTAATGCATTCCCAATACCAGCAACTTGCCGACCCATGAGCAGATTTGACCAATCAAACGCCATCGCAGCATCGCCGCCAAGAGTTTTAATCAAGCGTAGCGGTTCAATCATTTTGCTACTCCAATCCATTGATACAAACGAAGCTGTATAATCAAAGCGGTGAGGCCAGGATATATGTAACATGGCACAACTCAATAGTACAGGATGTACGGGATAAGCACCAATTCCGCCAAACAATTTTTTCCCGATTACAATCATTATAAAACAGCCTATCAAAACAAACCACCACGGTGCATTTAAAGGCATGAAAAATGCAAAAAGCACTGCCAAATTAACACTACTCCAATTGGTAGTATAATCCTTAGAGGGTACTATACAGTTTATTAACGCATCTAGAGACACGGAAAAAGCAATTGCCAAAGATAATATTCGGAGTGAATTAAGTCCGAACAGCCACAGGCTTGCTATTATCGCCGGCAACAGAGCCACAATCCATAGTTTCTGAACAATGGGTACACTGCTGCTCCCACCCTTCCAGTGGGGACTCGATGCTACATTCAATTTTCTGATTTGGTTCATCTTTTTCTTGGTTATATTTATTACTTAATTTTATTAATTGTACCAATGGTCTATGTGATGGACAAACATATGCACATAAACCACATTCATTACATGCTTCCGGATGATATCCCAGGGTTTCCTGAAACAATCCATATTCTGCATATCGACCTATCAAGTTTACTTGCAGATTTACCGGACAAACCTGTACACAGCGACCGCAATTAATACAGGTTAAGTTTGTATCTTGCGGAATTTCATCATCAGTCAGAACATAAATTCCATGATTAGATTTGGTTAAAGGCGTTAGATCATTATACTGTGCGATACCTTTCATTGGACCACCTACTATAAGGCGGGCATAGGAATCTGAATCTATTCTCTGACTTTCCAATACCGTTCGTATTGACATACCAATCGGACATTTAATGGTTACCGGCTTTGAGATCGGGGCACCGGAAACTGTTAAATATTTATAAATAAACGGATATCCCTTATTTAATGCATCTTGAAGCAATAGTAGGTATTCAACAGAAATTACTGCTACACCCTTTTCCCGATATGATGCGGTATTAGAAATATCAATACCGGTGATTTTGGGAATTGCAACACGTTCAATACGATCTTTATATTTATTTGATAGACTGATAACATTAACATATTCACCGTATATTTCTTCTGCTTGGCTCAGAAAATATTTAGGAACCGTCATCCAAATGGTTGCGTTAGGAGCCATATTAGAAATTTGTTTAATACCCCGGACAATATTTACATTTTTCTTTTTAAGCAGCAATTCTAATACAAAAATACTAGGCTCTTCATTAAATCCTTTAATAACAATATTCTTAATTTCAGGATATTCATTAATATCTTGTTCTTGGTGGTAACGTCCCGGTCTTGTCCATGGAGAAATAATCCCCAAAGCTTTCATTTTTTGTTCTCGTGAAGCACTTGTGAATTGGACTCCATACTGCTCAAATATTTCATTGGTAGTAAACGCAGGTGCATCTTTCCGTTGAATAAAAAGTGATGGTACATTGTAGCCACGAGCCGTCCAAATTGGCTTCACATCTTTTACAATACCACTAATAGAAGTGTGCAGACAACTGCCTAATGTTGATTTGGCAATAATCTGATTTTTATGCACTAATTCATCAAGCTTTACAATTGGTTTATAGAGAATTTGCCCGGGATACTCTAATGGTATAACAACATATTCCGGATCAGGTAATTCAATAATTTCATCATCCCAAGTTTTATATTGAGGTACATACGTAATTGGTCTAAAAATATTGTTTAATAATTTCATCATGTATAATTAATCAAATAATCATTTTAAATGACAGTTCTGACAGCGAATTCTGCCGTCTGCGTTAGTAAATTGTTGAGGTTTCTCATTTGTGTGGCATTCACTACAATATTCATGATAAACAGTACCGATAGCACGTGTGTTATGACAGCTTTCACAATTATACTCGTGGATCTCTTGCATCTCATCATGTGTGAGTAAATCTTGATCGTAATCATCATCATGGCATTCTAAACAAGCCACCAATCCCTCCAATTCATTCTCAGAAAGATGACAACTCCTGCAAGATTGGATATCGGTGTATTCACTTACCTGATGGCAAAAACTACAGGTATGTTCTGAAATCATTGTTAATTCTTCGTGAGATAAATCTTCCGGCGAGTAATCATCATCATGGCATTCGCTGCATTCTGTTCGGTCATCTGACAAAACCAATTCATGATGACATACTTCACAACCTTCAGTTAGTTCGATATGTTGCTGATGCTCAAATAGCACTGCACCGCTTGAATTATTTATATAGAAACGAGTATTTGTTAATGGCTCACTTTTTATACAATATCCCGCTATCCCGATTAAACCTGTGATGATAATGATAATAACCAGGGATAGAGATAAATTTTTATTATAATGCCTACCATTCATCGCTACTATCTAATAATATTTGGTTTTCATCTTCAGTTGATATAGCATGCCAAGTACAACCGCTACGAGTACAAATAAAAAAAGGCACCTTAATGCTGGAAGTACTAACTAAAAAACTGGCAACCTTAGAATCACATAACCCGCAACGCTGCTTTTTTACTATTAGTGATTCATGGCATTTGGGGCAACGTAGATCTTTTACTACTTTTCCTTCCGGCAATTTTATATTGGTCGTTTTTTCAAATGAATCTAAATAGGGACTCAATTCCACAATTCCTATTTCGTTGTCTGGGTTGACGACTTCTAAAATTAAGGATTGTTTTTTCGTTAATTCCTTATCGCAATGCGGGCAAATAGAATGCAAATAGGTGCCGGATTTAAATTTTATCCGTTCATTATATTTATGAGGTTCCCAAAACAAATCTTCCCAGCTTTCTTTTTTACCATCTTTTTCATCTTTCATGTTTGCTATAACTCCATCTTTATAATTTTAAAATACTTACTCTCTAATTCCCGGCAAATCTTCAGGATAACTCATGTCATCATGGCATTCATCACAGGTTGGTTCAACCCTGAAATCACGATCTATATGACACCATTCACAATCTTCTTCTTCATGATATTCATTAAGTGTTAAACCAACAATACTGTGATCAAATGTTCCAACATCCCAATGAATATGACAATCAGTACAATTAGTTGAAGGTGTCACAAAATTACTTACAGAACGATGACAATTATTACAATCTACATCTTCATGATAATGTCCTAATGTGAACCCTGTAGAAACACCATGATTAAAAGATGGTTTTTCTTGATTTGAATGACAGAAATCACAATTATTTTCATTATGACAAGAGCAACAAGTTGTCATAGATTCAATTTTTGGTTCCTCTTGTTTAGCTGTATCGTGACAACGTGCACAATTATCACCTTTATGACAGTCAGTACATTTCAATCCAAACAAATCTACATGATCCGTATGATGAAAAGTTACTACTGGTGCTTTCTGATAAGTTGTTTGATAAATATATTTCTCTTCAGCAGAAATAAGCGGATGTGGAACTCCTACTATATCAGTTTTATCATAAGTTGATACTACCTCATCGGATGAACCGATTTCTTCATGGCAAAATTGGCAGGCATTCTCATGGCTCCATTCCCTATGACATCCCAAACATTGTCTATGATATGAACCCTTTAAGCTTGGTTTATTTAAATCTACTAAATCCGGTTTAATTTTATGACATTTATCGCAAGCCGGTATTTCCCCCGAGTCTTCTGAGTAATGATGGCAAAGAGTGCATCCACCACTCATTTCTGACATGGAGGCATGTAATTCATGAGAAAATATTACAGGTTTATATAATTTTGATAATTTATCAATAATTACAATATCTGGCCCGGCTTCAAATGAATGAGTACTTGAGAATTGTGCTCCATGTCGTGCACATTGCTCCAAACAAGGATTAAACTTGGTCGGATTTTCACAAATATGGCAGGTTCGACAATAATCATTCATTTGTGGATTTCCCATCGTGTAATCTTTGGGATGATTAGGCTCAACTAATTGTCCATTAATTAATGTAGTTGAAAATAAAAATGCTGCAAGTAATAAATATAGCTTCTTCATTGGTTAATTCTCCATATCCTCAATCACAGGGAAGTTCAAAGCAAAAAATCTGTATAAAAGTATTATCAGTGAAATGAATCCAACTGTTACAGCAATTTCAGTCAAAGCCGGGAAATATGGTTTATCGGCATAAAGCGGTGTATAACCAATAAGATATACATTAAGTCGATTAAGTACTACACCCAACACTACCAAAGCAGCTCCTGTGAACAGCCAAGTTGGATTTTTTCTATACTTTTCAAACATGAAAATAATAAATGGAATTGCAACTCCTATTATTATTTCAATCCAATACATAATGCTATCTATACTTCCAGTAAATAAGTATAAATATGTATTTCTGCCGACCATGTCAATCACTTGTGCAGCAAAATACACTCCAAGTAAAATAGGAATAAACCTTGCCAATCTACTTAATACCGTTATTTCCGGTTTTAGGTGAAAAGATTTGGAAGCAATTAATGATTCAAATATGACCATTGCAAAACCTACTACAAATGCAGATAATAAAAATAATAATGGAAGAATCGGCGTTTGCCATAGCGGATGAATTTTTGTGGAAGCAAGAACCATTAATGTTCCTAATGATGATTGATGCATACACGAAAGAACTACTCCCATAATTATAAAAACAGTCATAACCTTTTTTAATGATACGTCCAATATTTTAAGCAATCTCTCAAAGAATCCGTTAAATGTTTTTAGCATACCCGGAAGATTTACTTTCCCTTTAAACCGATCAACAACAATAGGAAGGAATTCAATATATAGTACAGTTACATAGGACGCTACGCACATACCAACTTCAAATAAAGCTGAGTTTGGACTCCAATATTTAGGTAATAATATATGCCACATATTATAATACCTACCAAGATCAGTAAGCACACCCAGAGCAACAAATGTATAGCCTAATGTCGCGGTCAAAAGAGCGGGTCTTATAACGCTTTTATATCCTTTGCCATGTACGATATGCGCAATAAAAGCAGTCATAAAACCACCGGCTGCTAAAGCAACTCCGCAAGCAACATCAATAGCGATCCATATACCCCATGGATATTGATTGTCAAGATTAGTGACGGCTCCAAGACCAAATATAAATCGCGCTAAAAGCGATAATAAACCGACAGCGGCTAAACCTGTAATGACCCATACTGCGGGTGTGAAAAAACGTGGTTTCTCATATGAAAGTGTGCCAATACTATTCATTTTCTTCTTCCTTTTTCATTACTTTCATAATAATACCAAGCAGACCAAATAACATTATTGGTCCCGAAAATCCCTTGAAGATACCATGCTGAATAGACTCAGTTAATTCAGCAGGACTTTTATCATCCAATTCCGGGAAACCAATTTCGTTAAACGGTTGGTTCGATAAATACATCCAAGAAGTACCTCCAACTTCATACTCACCATATACATGGTCAATATATTTATCAGGATGTTTTCTGATGCGTTCATGAGCCAACTCAAGTAAATCTTTTCGGCGTCCAAAAACAATGGCTTCCGTAGGACAAATTTCTACACAAGCAGGTAACTGTCCGTTTTCAATCGTCCGTTCTAAGCAAAGAGTACATTTGCGAACCTGGGGCGTTAAAGCCTTTTCATACTCATAAGTAGGTATTTGAAATGGACAGGCAATAATGCAATATCGACATCCTATACACGCTGAAGCATTATATGTGACCGGTCCATCAGGATGTTTTCGTAAAGCGCTTACAATACATGCCGAGACACAAGGCGGATGTTCACAATGCATACATTGAACCTTTACATTTAATGCCCCACCATCCAATCCTTTGTTAGCAAAAGAATTAACAACAGTATATTTTTCTGAGGTTGGTCTTCTCATATTTTCAAAGACCGATGTGTCTGAGAATGAGTCTAAGGACTGATTTGGTAGTTCGTTTGCTTCGTTGCACGCCCATTCACATTTACGGCAACCTATGCAATATGTTAGATCAGATAGTACACCAAATCTATCAGGGTTCAACTCGGTTTTATTACTTGCCTTTAAACTCGATACTCCGGCTAAAGAACCTGAAGCTACAGCTAATGTTTTTAAAAATTCTCTCCGTTCAATTCCCATGCGTTACTTCCTATTTTAATGTTCCCTTAGACAAGTACCATTTGTTTCTTCAACTATACAATTTTCTCCGCAAAATCCATTGCATTGAAGGCATAAGATATCTGTATCCATATCTTCATGTAATGTATTTTGAATAAACAACTTTAAATAATTTGTAAAATTTTTTTTATCTTTTTTGGAAAACTTTTTAAAAATTTCTACCTGTTTTTCAATTTTCAAATCGTTATAATTTTTAACTATTTCTTGTCCTTCTTGTGTTATTGAAACCTTCGCTGTCCGTCTATCTTTTCTTCTAAATCTCCTCCTCACAAGTTTGTACTGCACAAGCTTATCGATATTTTTACCAATTGCTGCATTACTGACTGAAAGTATTTTTGCAAGATCACTTAAATTAAACGGAGAAGAGTTCGACAATATTTTTAATATATAGAACTGGTTCTTAGATAATGGTATTGTAGTGGCATCTTCCATAAATTGCTGTTCACAAATATCGGTTACTATGAACGACGAAATTCTTAATAATTCGGAAAGGTTTCGGTCTGCATCAGATATATTAAACTTCATTTATATTTAACCTAGTTTAATTTACATAAGTGGCAAAATATGGTTCAATAAATATCGTGAATATTTATTAAAAAACAGCTCCCATTAGGAAGCTATTTTTAATTTTGGATTAATTTATTACAATCTAATTATCTTATATATCCTTTTTCGAAATAGAGAGTGAATCCATTTCCTTCTTTAAAAGATCTTTTTCTTCTTTTTTAGCTTCCTCTAAATGTTCAGGATGTTCATGTTTATACATTTCTTCCGGCATTTTTCCTGTTAACCAAGATGTATTCATCGGATATACATGCGGGTTAAACAGTGTTGAATATAAATGCCAGATTAGTATTGCTAAAGTAGCTAACCACGCCTCCCAATAATGTACTACTAATGATACATCCAGAAATCCTTTTGGAAGAAATATACTGAAGTAATTGTCAAACCATAAGAATACTCCGGTTATTATCATTACTACAGTTCCCCAAACTAAAGCCCAATACTCAGCTTTTTCTATATAACTAAAACGTTTGAATTGTGGTGTCGCATCGGTACGACCGAGATTATACATTATCCTTTGATAAAATTGTTTAAAATCAAGTAATTGCGGAAGCATATCTCTCACAAATGTTCTTCCGCGCGGGAAGAAAATGAGGAATACCGCGTGCCAAATTACCGAAGCAGTAAATACTACCGCTGCAATGCGATGAACCAATCCACGCATGACGAAACCGCCTTCC
>JAUWFQ010000150.1 GCA_030606865.1 bacterium | reverse complement strand
GTACCTATGGGTTACGGAGGACCTCACGCTGCTTATCTTTCGGCCAATGAAAAATTCACTCGTAAAATCCCCGGTCGTGTTATTGGTGTAACAGTTGATAAGCACGGTAATAAAGCATATCGTATGGCGTTGCAAACTCGTGAACAGCATATCCGCCGTGAGAAAGCAACATCAAATATTTGTACCGCTCAAGTGTTGTTGGCAATAATGGCAGGAATGTATGCAGTTTATCATGGACCTGATTGCTTAAAACAAATTGCTGAATCAATTAATTACAAAACAAAATTTTTAGCAGATGGAATTAGTAAACTCGGTCATAAAGTTTTAACAAAATCATATTTTGATACTTTAAGAATATCATTAAGCGGAAAACCCGCTAAAGAGAAACGGAAGTTATCCGAAAAAGAACAAATCAATTTCCGATACTACAAAAATGGTGATATTGGAATTAGTATAGATGAATTGACAACGGAAAAAGATATTGATGACATTTTGAAAACTTTAGCCACAAATGACACGAATTTCACGAATGATAAAAACATTAAGAAAGGATACAATGGAAAATTAAAAAGGAAATCGGAATATTTAACACATCCAACGTTTAATTTGTATCATTCTGAAACAGAAATGATGCGCTACTTACATCGTTTGGAGATGAAAGATTTATCTTTAAATACCAGTATGATTCCATTAGGCTCCTGTACTATGAAGTTAAATGCCGCATCAGAAATGATGCCAATAACCTTGCCGGAATTCACAGAGTTACATCCGTTTGCTCCTATTGAACAAGCTCAAGGATATCAGCAACTCATAGAGGAATTAGGAAATTATTTAAAAGAAATTACCGGACTACCTTCCGTTTCTATGCAGCCAAATTCAGGTGCACAAGGCGAATATACCGGATTAATGGTAATTCGGGCTTATCATCATCATAATGGTGAATCGCAGCGTAATATTTGTCTGATACCGGCATCCGCTCATGGAACAAATCCAGCAAGCGCTGTAATGGCAGGAATGCAAGTTGTCGTTATTAAATGTGATGAACGGGGCAATATTGACGTTTCGGATTTACGCACCAAAGCCGAGCAAAACAGTAAGAACTTAGCAGCGTTCATGGTTACCTACCCATCTACGCACGGGGTTTTTGAAGAAGCAATTGGCGAAATGTGTGATATCATCCACAAAAATGGCGGACAAGTTTATATGGATGGCGCTAATCTGAATGCAATAGTCGGACTTTGCCGTCCGGCAGATTTCGGCGCGGACGTGATTCATATAAATCTGCATAAAACTTTTGCCATTCCGCATGGTGGCGGTGGTCCCGGAATGGGTCCGATTTGTGCCTCAAAACATCTTGCTGATTTTCTACCAAAACACAGCGTTGTTAATGTTGATGGTAAAAAAGGCATAACAGCGGTATCGGCAGCACCGTGGGGAAGCGCTAACATTCTGCCAATATCATGGGCATATATTACACTTATGAGCGGCGATGGACTTGCCCACGCATCGCAAGTTGCGATATTAAACGCTAACTACATGGCAAAGCGTTTGGAGGAACATTTCCCGGTACTTTATCGTGGTGCGAAAGGACGAGTTGGACATGAGTTCATAATTGACTTGCGTCCTTTCCGTAAGACATCGAGGATTACCGAAGAAGATGTTGCCAAGCGCTTGATGGACTACGGATACCACGCTCCCACAATGTCTTTCCCCGTTCCTGGAACGCTGATGATCGAACCGACTGAAAGTGAATCCAAAGCAGAATTAGACAGATTTTGTGAGGCACTAATTTCAATTAAACGTGAAATTTTAGCTGTGGAATCTGGAAAAGCGGACAAAATCGACAACATACTTAAAAATGCCCCGCATACTGCGCAAGAAATTGCATCGGATAATTGGAGTCACCCCTATTCACGTGAACAAGCTGCATACCCTGCTGAGTGGCTCAAAGAAAGTAAGTTTTGGCCTTCAGTCGGACGTGTTGATAATGCCTATGGCGATAGGAATTTGGTGTGCGCTTGCCCGCCGATTGAGGATTATTAAAAATTGATTCTTTTCCCAATAAATCGGGATCAAAATGACAATTTTATTTGTTATTATGGATTTACATCAGTTTTTAACGTATCCACCCCAACTTCTTTCCGGTGCTCTTCCCACTCAATTTGGTGAATTGATTTATGCTCTCCAAAATCATTTATTGTAACAGAATCTGTTTTGGATACTTGATCAATTTGTTCTTCCGGTACTTTTTGCTGTTGTATTTGGGTTTTTACTTTCTTCTCTTTACACGAAATAAACAAAGTAAGTATTGTTAAAAAGTAAATTATTTTTCTCATTTCTTTTCCAAATTTATTTTATCAGCAACATTTTTTTCGTTTCAACATTATTACCAACGCTTAATTGGTAAAAATACACGCCATTGGTTAGGACAGATTTGGAATCTGTCACTACGTTAAATTTGACGAAATATTCTCCGGGTGGTTGGATTTTATCTACCAAAACAGCAACTTCGTTGCCTAAAATATTATATATTTTTAATGTAACACATCCCCCTGCTCCGCTGTCCCCCTTCGAAGGGGGATTAAGGGGGATGTCATATTTAATCGTTGTACTCGGATTAAATGGATTCGGATAGTTTTGATACAGTTTAAATTGTTCCGGTTGGTCATAATCATCGGTAGTATCAAGAAAGCTGGTGCGAAGTAAATCCCATAGTTCAGTATGATGTTTATCATAACCTAAAGCCCACATACCAATACCTTTTAAATTTTTAGATTTAGCTAAATCATATTTTAATCCTAAGCTGGAATCATTATCAAACCAAGTCTGATAAAAATTGCCACCAGTTTCATAAGTGTACCAAGGGGTTTGATAAGTAGAAGACCATAATAAATCGTGTGATCCCAAATCCTGTTTTACTTCATAATAAAACATTGCTTCAATATGACTCACTTTAGCAGAACCTTGATTTTGGTTTACTGTTTGCCATTTATTACCATAATATGGTACACCTAAAATCAACTTTTCAGGATTACTATTTACAACTGCCCCATATCCATTATTATAATTGGTTAACGTATTTGTTACATTATAACTACCACCTGTTAAAGGTGCGGATGGTCCGACGGCTGATGAGCTCCAACTACCGTTAAAATCATAACCCATAATAAATAGATAATCACACGCCGCTGCCAAACCGGGTAAATTCCACCCACCCCAATTAACAGCGGGAGCAGCATATGATACTTCTTTATCTGCACCTATATTAGTGTGTACATAATCAGTTAATTCTGCCATGAAAGGATTAATATTATTTGATCGATCACTTTGATGAAGTCCTTCAAAGTCGATATTAATGCCATCCAAATTATAAGTTTCAATTTTACCTTTTACTTTCTCAAAGAAATTATTTTTAACAGTCTGGTTGGTAATTATTGTATGAATATTATCATTGTCAAATTCCACAACACACATTATTACTTTAACTCCATTTGAATGTGCGGCATTAATTAAGTCCGTCCAAGGCCAATTCGGTGGATTTATTATCGCACCTGTGGCAGTATTTACTTCAAAATCGAATAGGGCAATATGCGTCAGTAAATCAAATTGAAAATACAGTGGTGGATCATTATATACCCAATAAGGAAGATATCCGAATACAGCATGTGAAAGCACCTTCTGCTCAGAAACAACTTTATTTAACGGAATAATATCTTTAACAGATTCCTTTTTGCGTAGAACTTTAGCATCATTTTTGTGCTTTTCCCATTCAATTTGATGAATACTTTTAGGTTCCTGTGGAAAACATATTTGAGATATGAATAATACAGTTATCATAATTGATCTAATGTTTATCATCATCATTATTATTTAATTACAAACTTGAATAGAAAATTTAATATTTATTTATATCTTAAACCGCTTGCAATTCTTCCAGTTCCTCTAATAAAACGAAATAGGATTCCTCAATTCTTTTCTCTTCCTTAATCAATTTCTGGATCTTCTCATAATCGCTCGCAATTTCAGGATTAAGTAATTCAATTTTAATATTTTCTAAATTTTC
>JAUWFQ010000024.1 GCA_030606865.1 bacterium | reverse complement strand
GTGTATTACTCCAAATGAATAGACCAAATCATACCTTTCAACTGGAACGGTTTTTGATAAGTTTTCTGCATCAGCGTGATAAAATTTAATTGGTAAATTAAATACTTCTGCCCGCTGTTTAGCGATTTTCAAAGATTCTTCGGAATATTCAATTGCCGTAACCTGAGCACCCGCTCGTGCGAAGTTAATCGTATCTGTCCCAATTCCACATCCAATCTCAAGTACTTTTTTACCTTTCCATTTTGGAAAGTCAGCAAAATCGGGAATATGAGGTTCCACAAAATATTTACGTGCTTCAACATCATTAAAATATTCTTTACTACCAATTTCTCTTGGAGAATGTCGAATATTACAGGGTCGGGAGTTCCAGTAATTACGTACGGTATTTATATCAATTTTTGAAAAATCGGTCATTATTCTATTTATTTGCATCCTTAACTTGCTGTTCAATCCATTTATAGGTTTTTATCATCCCATCTTTTAATGATTTTGATGGTTTCCAACCAATCTTTTTTTCGATTAAGTTATTATCGGAATTACGACCGCGCACTCCGAGAGGTCCGGGGATATGTTTAATTGTGAGTTTTTTTCCTGCAATATCCATAGCCATTTCAGCTAACTGATTAATTGTAACCATTTCTTCTGACCCAATATTAACAGGACCTACAAAATCTGAATCCATTAAACGTCGTATCCCTTCAAGACATTCATCAATATATAAAAATGAACGTGTTTGTTTTCCGTCACCCCACATTTCAATTTCACCATTATCATGAGTTTCTGCTACTTTTCTACACATAGCTGCAGGAGCTTTTTCCCGCCCATCGGTCCAAGTTCCTTCTGGTCCAAAGATGTTATGAAATCGTGCAATATTTACATCTAATCCATAGTTCCTTTTGAAAGATAAAAATAAACGTTCACTAAATAATTTTTCCCAACCGTATTCACTGTCAGGAGCAGCGGGATAAGCCGAATCTTCCGAACATTTAGGATTATCAGGGTCCATTTGGTTATACTCAGGATAAATACAAGCAGATGATGAATAGAATATTTTTCTAATTCCGGCTTTTACTCCATAGTATGCCATATTCAAATTAATTTGTGCTGAGTTATGCATAACATCAGCATCATGTTCACCGGTAAAGATATAACCAGCGCCGCCCATGTCTGCTGCTAACTGATATACTTCATCAAATGGGCGATCTAATATGTTTTGTACAACAGTTTGATCACGCAAGTCACCAATTACAAAATCGTCGGCAGCGGTTGGAGCAAATTCTGGATATTTTAAATCCACACCTCTTACCCAAAAACCTTCTTTTTTTAATCTTTCTGCTAAATGGCTGCCGATGAATCCTCCGGCGCCACATACTAAAGCTGTTTTATTAGTAGTCATCATTTCCTCAATTATATATTAATTCCTTTTAGTACATTTTCATATTCAATGGTTATTTTTTCCCAAGTTAATTTATTTGACCAATTCATTTTTCCATCTTTTCCTAGCTGTTCCCTTTTCTTTGGATCATTTGCCAGTTTCATAATTTCTTTAGCTAATATTTGTGGATTTACATTGGTGTCACCATTGTTATTGACCGGTGCGGGGCATAAAACTCCACCTTTTGTCCATTCTATTATTTCTTTTGCATTACCGACAGGAACCGAAAGAAATGGCAAACCGGCTGCAGCCGATTCAAATAACACTAATGGAGAATATTCAATATTGGAAGCAAATACAAAAAGATCAGAATTCAAAAATGCCTGTATTACATCCTGTCGCTGTAAATCAGTGATAATAATTTTTTTATTTGAATTTTCACTATTTACTTCCTTTGCAATATCCATCCAATCTCGTTTTGGTGATTTTTTCCCTATTCCGAAAACATATAACAAATCTCGAAAAATTCGTCTCAACATTGATCGGGGTCCTAATTTCAAATATTGTTTTATCAATACACTGCCTTTTAGTTTTGGACTAATTGAAGGCTGATTGCCATTCAAAATCAATGTGGTAGGCTGGTTAAAATTTGCCATTTGAAATGCTTGAGCTAATTCGTAGTGACCTTTTCCTCCTGTGAATGTTCCTACGGTCAGAATAACAAAGGAATTCTTTTCTATATTTAATCGTTCACGAAAATCAGTTTCTTTAGGAACTGAAAATTCAATTTTACTGGCACCATTCGGTATTATTGAAAAATTTGTGATATTGTGCTGACGAGCAAAGTTGATATCCCTGTAATCAGAAGCATAAAATATTAAATGGTCGAATTGGCGTAAAATATCCGGCATAATTTTATAGTATTCAGAATAATATGGGTCGTACAATGCTGAAAATCCGCAAGGAATAAACACTTTGCGAGTTTTAATTTTATTTAAAATCGGTATTAATGCGTCAATAGTCCAACCTTGGGCTGCTTTTATTAATATTACATCAAAATCTCCATTCATTATAAAATTTTGATAATCGTTAACCTTACCCTGGATACCATGGACGTAACTACCTTCGATATCAAATTCTTTTATATTTACACCGTTGTGGTTATTCGCTAGGCGACTTTGCATTTTAGCTGTAGCAACAGTTACTTTATGCCCCAGCTTAACTAATCGCTCAGCAATTTCCTTAAGAACAATTTGTTGCCCCCCAACACTGGGGTAATAATAATCGGTTCCGATTAAAATTTGCATATAGTATTAAGTATCATTATTAAAGGTTTGATATTATATCGAATAATTTTTCGGAAATGATATTTGCTACAAACTTAGAACCGGTATCATTATAATGCATAACGTCGTACATATATTCTTTTTCCTGTGGTACTAATTTTGCCAAATCAATTAATGGAATTTCATTGGTTCTGGCTACCTCTCTTATAATATCATTGAATATATCATATTCCTTTTTAAAAGTTTCATATGTAATACCGGCACTTAGTATTGGTTCCATACTTTTTAGTATAAATTCGCCAGGATTATCCTTATATCTATTTGCCTGTGTCATTAGAACTAGTAGTATGTCATGAGTCTTAGCTGTAGTAGCTATCATTTGTAAAGCCCATTTAAATTCTTTTTGCATAAAATCAAAATCACGTTCTTTAATCATTTTACGGCGACCCGCCCATTCATCCCATGGTTTGGTCTGTTTTTTGGGGTGAATAATACTTTCTTTTAATAAAAATATTTTTTGGTAAACATTAGGATACGTTGTTTTAAAAAGACCTTTAAAATGCCAAATGAAAGTTTCTTTTGGCATTTTCGGGAAATAATCATTTATCGTAATTATTTCAGAGCGTGGAGTTTCAACCGGCCAGTATGTATGGTCATATGCAAGAATTGAATAATCATTGATAGCATGCATACTTACAACGATATCAGGTTTCATTGGAAGAATTTTATTTATGAGGATATCTAAAGTATGGATAGAACTATTTCCGGCAGCTCCTGCATTATAGGAGTTTATTAACTTATTGGATTTTTCTTCGATTAATTGTCCAGCTAAATATGGGAAACGATTATTTTCAGTGACATACATACACTCGGTAGTTGAACCTCCAGTAAAAATAATTTTATAATCAGGATCGTCATAATTATTGTGCGGAAGAATAAAGCCATTATTGTCAATACGAAACGGATAATCCTGAGCGATTAAATTATCTGTTTTGGATAAGTAATATTTATCCGGATGGATTATTCTATTCAATCCGGGATGGTGTTCTCTTAATCTAATTGCTCGTACAATTTCCGGTCCATTGAGTGGTTCAATTGGATAAATGTAATGTATTAATTTATCAATTATAAATAATGAAATTACAAGGACGATTATTGTGATGATTAATCCGGTTTTCTTTGGATTTTCAGAAATCCAACTTGAATTAATAGTATTATTGTTTGAATTTGTCTTCATTTTTTTAGATCCTTACTATTAAATCTGTTTATAACTTCATTATATATATTTAACAATTGGGGAATAATCTTTTCTTCAGCTAATTCTTTACTACGCTCTTTTGCGGCTTGCTCTATATCTTTTTTATTTTTGTATTCAAGATTAAGGACTATCTCAATTTGTTCAAGGAGGTCTTTTTTGTCATCACGGTTGCAAAGAAATCCATTTTCTCCATAAGTTATTAATTGATCGAAACTTGCCCCACGTGTACCGATAACTATTTTCCCCAAGGTCATTCCTTCAATCAGTGTATTTGGTAAATTGTCAACTCTTGAAGGGAGTACAATCGCTTCCGAATTTCTAATTATTGGAAATAATTGATGATGTGGTAATATACCTAAATAAATTACACGCCCACGATATTTGCCTGATTGATGCCATACATAATTCATCATAGGTCTATCGTTATAAAAGTCGTCTTTGCCAACAAATACGAAGTATAAATCTTTATATTTTTTGAATAATTCAGGTAAAATGTCAGCTATGGTTTTTATCCCTTTTAAAAGTCCGATAGATCCTATAAACAATAAATATCTTTTTGATTGTAGCATATCATGATAAACGGCAACATCTTCAGCTACTTTCAGAGGTATAAACGGCCATACAATAACTTGAACGTCTCTATTTATTATTTTTTCAAGTAATTTTGCCGCAACTATACTAGGACCTATAATTTTATCAGCTTTTTTGAATGATATATTTTCTAATTTTTCAAGGAAGAACATTTTATTTTTATTAGCCCCATCTTCTAATAATCCTTGTAAACTGGAAATACGAACAACACTTGGAAAATTTTTTAGTCTGAACAATCCTGTAGCAGCATAACTAGTATACTCTATTATATCAATAGGATATGTTTTGTTAATTTCTAGTAACCGTATATTATATAGTCTGCTGTTACGTATCCATCGAATTGCGGGGACAAATTTCCTAATAAACTTTATCTTTTGCAGATAATTTACCCAACGATTTCTTATATTAACTCGGTAAACCGGAATTCCTTCATGCGCAATTATTTCATCAGAAGATGAAGAGACTATTACTATCGGTTCATGTCCATGGTCTTTCAATGCCTGAGCGCAACGATAAATCGAAGTAGCAATACCACCATGTCCATGTATCGATTTAAATCCGGGTTCAGTAACATATTCAAATGTAACAAATGCAATTCTCATAATTTATTTGTCCCGAATTGAAATGTTTACACTATTTCCCATTGTCCTGTTTCATGTATGATGGATTTTAGATGAGCTACAGAGTGACCTTGGTTAATGATATTAAATGTCATTGCATTTTCGACATGATCTTCTAAAAGGTCAAAGTAATTACCTAACCAAATATCAATAGAATATGTATTTTCAACAAGTTTCAATTCAGGAATAGTCATCCGTACTGTTGTCTTGGAGTTTAAATGTTGTGTGACAATATTACTATCTTGACTGCGAATGTGGTATACCATATTCGCCTGTGGATCATGTATCATAAAACTTAATACAAATCCGTTATCAGTAATGTTTTTAATATCAACTTCTATTGTGATAGGATCATAAATATTAAATATGGTACAAATCTCACCGTTTTTATCAAGGGTTCTGACCGCTGTCAATCTCAAATTACCAAATGATTTTCGTGAACCATGCCATTTTTTTAAATTGTTTTCACCTTCTATTAATTTATCAGTGTCTTGTCTGAGATAATGACCAACTACTTCATTTGTTTTCCCATCAAGTACTATTTTACCATCTTCAAGTAAAATTGTGCGTGAGCATAAATTTTGAATTGTATGCATATTGTGACTTACAAATAGAACTGTTCGACCTGACCTTGCAGTTTCACTCATTTTTCCAAGACATTTTTTTTGAAATGCCGCATCGCCTACCGCAAGGACCTCATCAATTATTAATACTTCAGGATTAAGATGTGCAGCAACGGCAAATGCTAACCTAACATACATTCCTGATGAATATCGTTTTACCGGCGTATCGATAAATTTACCAACTTCTGAGAACTCAACAATATCATCAAAATTTTTATTAATTTCACTCTTTGTCATTCCAAGGATAGTTCCGTTTAAATATATATTCTCGCGACCAGATAATTCACCATGAAAACCGGTACCGATTTCCAACAGACTTGCGACCCTGCCATAAACTGTGGCTTGACCACTCGTTGGTTCAACAATCCTTGACAATATTTTTAATAATGTGCTTTTGCCGGCACCATTCTTTCCGATTATTCCTAGTATTTCACCGTTATTGACTTCAAATGAAATATTTTTCATTGCCCAAATGATGTCTTGCGCATCATCATTATTAAATTTACTGAGTTTTTGTACACGTCTGAAATTTGTAAACGGCGATATTATCCAAGAAATAATTTTTCCTGTTAGATTGTCGTGTGTCTCATCTTTAACGCCAATTCGATAGCGTTTGCTTAAATTTTCAACTTTTATAATTAAATCGCTCATCTGTCTATGCTACATCAGCAAAAATGCGTTCTTTTCTTTTAAAGTAATATGCTCCAGTGATAAACATTATAAATGCTGAAATTGCACCTATTCCAATTAGATCCCAGGGCATTGCATTTTGACCAAGTATGGCAGCGCGAGATCCTTCTATTATTCCATACATTGGATAAATAGCTAAATAAATTCGATATGATTCAGGTAACCATGAAATTGGATAAATTACGGGAGCTGCATACATTAATATTTGAACTAAGAATTGAACTCCGTATGGAACATCCCGATATTGAATTGCAAGAGCTGACAGCCACATGCCTAATCCGGCTGCAGTCAAAATCATTATAATTATTAATATAGGTAAGTAAAAAATTGTAATTGAAATTGCATAACCAAAATAAAACATTAAAATAAAAACTATACTTAATGCTATTGTAAAGTCTACTAATGTTGCCATGCACGGAACAATTGGCATAATAAGTCTGGGAAAATATACTTTCGTAAATATACCCGATCCTGAAATGAGACTACTTGTGGAACGAGTCAAAGAATTGGAAAAATATTCCCATGGAACAAGTCCGGCGTACACAAATAGAGGGTAGGGGATATCGTCACTTGGGATTTTGGCAATACCCCCAAAAACAATGCTAAATACTATCATTTTAATGAATGGTTTAAGAATTGCCCATGAAAACCCTAGGACAGTTTGTTTATACAATGCTTTTACATCTCTAAGTATTAAAAAATAAATTAAATCTTTGTACTCTTTTAATTCTTTCCAATCAATTAATTGCCAACCGGTTTTTGGTTTAATTATTACTACATGTACTGGGGTCGAAGTCTTACTTTTCATTTATAATTTTCTAAGAACCATTTATATGCTTTTTCAATACCCTCTTTCAGAAATACTTTTTCACACCAACCTAAGTCACGCAATCTAGTAACATCTAATAATTTTTTATATACTCCATCCGGCTTTGATATGTCATAAACGATTTCCCCTGAGTACTGAACTATTTCTGCAACTAAATTCGCTAAAGCTGATATTGTTAAATCTTTTCCGGTACCAATATTGATATGCGAAATACCTTGTTTATAAATATCTTCAGCATTTATTGAGGTCAATAGTTCAACACATGCATTCGCCATATCTTGTACATATAAAAATTCTCTGTAAACTTTGCCTGTACCCCATACTGTAACTGTTGGCGAATTTTGACTTTTTGCTTCATGAATTTTTCGTATAAGAGCCGGTAAAACATGAGAAGTCTGTAAATTAAAATTATCATGCGGACCATATAAATTTGTTGGCATAACGGAGAAAAAATTATCGCCATATTGGCGATAATAATTTTCACATAATTTAATACCAGTAATTTTAGCAATAGCATATGGTTCATTAGTTGGCTCTAAAATATCAGTTAAAAGATATTCTTCCTTTAAGGGTTGTGGTGCATCTTTTGGATAAATGCACGAAGAACCGAGAAATAGTAATTTTTCTACGCCAATTTGATGGGCAGCATGAATTATATTTGCTTCAATCATTATATTGTCATATAAAAATTCAGCTCGATAGGTATTATTAGCAATAATACCTCCGACTTTTGCTGCTGCAATAATAACAATATCAGGTTTTTCACTATTAAAAAGTTCTTCAACATTTTTTTGGCGGCGTAAATCAAGTTCAGCAAGAGAACGTGTAATAATATTTTCATGTCCTTTGGAATCAAGCTCACTCAAAATAGCAGAACCAACCATACCGTCGTGACCAGCTAAATATATTTTTGAATCGGTGTTCATTATAATTAATTTATTTTGAGATGTGAGATATTATAAGTTATTGACTAAAAGCCGCGCTTCTGTACTTTTTCCCAATCTGCCTTTGCCATTATCTTAGCTAATTCATCAAACTTTACTTTGGGTTTCCATCCAAATGTTTTTTGTGCCTTTGTTGCGTCTCCAATTAGTAAGTCAACTTCTGTTGGCCTGAAATAACGCGGGTTTACTGCTACGAGTGTTTTTCCGGTTTTTATTTCAATTCCTTCTTCATTAATACCTTCACCTTTCCATTCTAAATCCATATCAAGTTCTTTAAATACAATGTTAGCAAACTCACGAATAGAATGTGTTTCGCCTGTAGCCATAACAAAATCATCAGCTTTATCTAATTGCATCATTTGCCACATTCCTTCTACATATTCCGGAGCATAGCCCCAATCACGTTTGGCGTTAAGATTACCAAGAGTAACTTTATCTTGTAGACCGTACTTTATACGTGCTGCGGCTCTAGTGATTTTGCGTGTAACAAAAGTGCCCCCCCTTCTAGGTGATTCGTGATTGAACAATATTCCATTACATGCAAAAAGATTATACGCTTCACGGTAATTGATAATTATCCAATAACCATATAATTTAGCGACCCCATAAGGGGAGCGCGGATAGAATGGTGTTTTTTCTGTTTGAGGAACTTCCTTAACTTTGCCAAATAATTCACTTGTTGAGGCTTGATAGAATTTAGATAGAATGCCTGTTTCTTTGATGGCATCTAAAAACCGAAGAGTACCCATTGCATCAACTTCAGCAGTGTATTCAGGAATTTCAAAAGACACTTTAACATGACTTTGTGCGCCGAGATTATATATTTCATCTGGTCCAATTTTTTCCAATAGGCGATTGAGATTACTGGAATCGGTTAAATCTCCGTAGTATAGAAATAATTTATGATTTAATATCTCAGGATCATTAAATAAATGATCTATCCTTCCTGTATTAAATGAACTACTACGGCGGATCATACCGTGGACTTCATATCCTTTTTCTATCAAAAATTCTGCTAAATATGAACCGTCTTGTCCTGTAATGCCTGTTATTAATGCTTTCATATTTTTAGCCATGACGGATTCTATTCTTAATCTTATTTACGTTTAATTTTATAAATTCGTTTTAAATCCTTCACTAAAAATTGTTTAGCGTTTTTTAGTTTTTTAGCTTCTTCAGGATTGTTAGTGGAAAAATATTCAATAACAAAGATTATGCATAAACTAAGGAATAATCCGGCAAATCCTCCCAAAATATAGGAAGACAATTTTGGTGGATTACTGATTCTTAGCGGTAATGATGGAGAATCTAACACTTGTACAAAAGAAGATTTCTGTACTTCTTCAATTTTTGCGAGTTCAAGTTGCTGTTTTAAAGTTAGAAATATTCCTTGCTGTATTTCTACAGCTCTTTGCATACGATCATGTATCAACAATAATGATGGACTAGTATCAATGCGACGATTCGTTTCACGAAAATCTTTTAATTGTTCTTCCAATTTTTCAAGTTCACTTTGAGTAATATCGATTTGTTGCTTAATAAAATCTTTTTTTTCGATTACTTTTTGACTTTTAAATTCACGCTGAAGTTTATCCAATTCTTCAAGAATCACAATCGCTAAATCTTTAGAAAACTTTGGTTCATTGGTAGTGACATTAAGTATTAGAAAGGGTAGCTCTTTTTTAAAATTAACCATTGAGGGTATTATTGCAGAGGTTTGCATAATTAATGTGTCCATTCCAACAGCAGGAGTACCCATACCATACGATAATATTGCTATTAAAGGCAGTCTTTGTTTAAATGTTTCAGTATAAAATTCTTTTTGAAGTAATTTTGCTGCAAATGTTCTGCTTTCCACAATTTCCGGATAAAGTGCAGATGATGATATATCAATGTTTGCATTTGCTCTTGTATTAAGACCAAATTGACTTGCAATACCAAATAAGGCTGAACCGGAATAATTTTCAGTTGGGATGAAGAGTACAGAACTAGATGTATATTCCGGTTCAAATTCATTTCGAACATAAAAGAAAGTTACAGTTGCTGCAAGAATAGTTATTAATAAAATAAATTTTAGATATTTTGCAATTACTAAAATAATATCTGCTAATGAGCTTTTATTAGAATTTTGATTTATAAGTGATTTATCAGGCATTTTTATATCTTCTACTTTTTGTTAGTTTCATATATAATATAAAGAGTGGCAATAGATGTTGCAGCAGCGGCGGTAGCTGATAAGAACTGTGTAGGGCTGAACGGTTCTTTTGGTTCTTTTGTATAAACTGTTATTGTGGAGCCGTCACGAATTGGTGGCAAGATAGATAAAAACGAGAAAAGAAAACTCTTCTTTTTACGAACATTGCCATTCGCATAATGAACGGTAACGTTCCTTTTATCAGCATTATAGGAGAATCCTCCAGCTCTTTCGATATAATATCTTAATGATTTACCTTTAACAAATTGCACTAATCCATCTCGGTTTACTTCACCTTCGACTTTTATAACTCCCGGTGGCTCTGGTACATAAACGCTATCTCCGTCAGCAACAAATATATCGTAACCATGTAAAACAACCTGTATAGTATCACGATACATTTGCAGCCCATTAATATAAGCGTTACTTGAAAATCCCCCGGCTCGTGATATGATGCTTTCTAATGTTTCTTTTTTCTTCTGAATTGTGTATTTACCCGGTACGTTTATTTTCCCACTTATTGTTACATATTGAGGCTCGGAATATTGACTGTTTTCACGCACTAGTAAGATATCTTGGTTGTATAATTTAATGTTTTGATCATTTTGATCATTTAACAGTTGTTCAAGATTAATTGATATTCTTTTGGGATAGATACTATTAGGAACCTGCCTAATAATTTCAGCCTCTTTTGTATATATTGATTCCATAAAGGTTTTATCATCTAGTCCACCGGCTATTTTTAATAAGTCCATAACTTTCATAGAATCTTCATATGCATATGCCCCCGGAGATTTTATTTGGCCGAGAATCGAAACTTGTCTTGATACATGGGGTACGGATAGCACACGAATTCTAACAATATCTTTAGCAGGTTCGTATTGAGCTTGCTCTGGATCAACGTAAAAGACCTGGTAAGCAAAATCTTCACTAGCTCGTTGTTTTCTTGATAGCAGTCGATATATTTCTATTTTTGGTTGTGCTTTTTGTGTGAGACCACCTGCAAAATGAACCAAATTATTAATAGACTCATCATTTTTAGCTTCATAATTCCCCGGACGATTTACTTCACCTTCGATTAAAACCGTTGATTGTCTTACAGGTATAAAGACGACATCCCCATTTATAAGTCTTGTATTTTGTTTTGTTTTACCATTGACTAAATATTCGTAAAAATCTAAATTTGTGAAAACTTTACCATCTCTAATAACTTTAATATTCCTAAGACTTCCAACCGTATCCACACCACCGACTTGTAATAATGCGGTAGTGATATCAGAAAAAGGATGAACGGCATGGATACCAGGACTGTTTACCTCGCCCACAAATGAGATATTTATTGATTTTAATTGTCCCAAAGATACACTTAAAAATGTGGAGGGTCTCCTGCCTTTAAGAGTGGAATAAACTTCAGAAAATCGTTCCTCGAGAATTTTTTCAGCGGCTGTGATATCCAAACCAGCCAAGTTCACCTGACCAACACCATCAATGAATATATCACCTTCACGATTTATCAAATGGCGAGATCTGAATTGCGTTGCACCCCATATTGAAATTATCAGCTGATCACCTGCTCCAAGGCGATAATCGCCAGGAATTGGAATATTATCGAATATTGCAAATTTATCGGGCGAATTGAAAAAGTTATATCCAAAATAAACTGGTTCTTCTACAGGCTCAGGTGTTTCTAGTAACGTTTCTAAGACACCCAAAGAATCTAACATTAGTAATTCTGCTCCAGTATAGTCGGTAAAATCGAATTGAATTGGTTGGTATGGGTCTTTTTTTATCGCAGTGTTTTGATTAAAATTGTACGTTGTCAGTTGCGGATACTGTTTTATGAGTTCTTCATAATTTTTTGATCCAGTCTGTGCAATAATAAAACTGATTATAAATAATAAAATAGTAAATAATTTTTTCATTATGAATCCAATTAGTGTTTATAGAAATGTTTAATGATATACTTTTTTGACAAGGCTAAAGTTAAAGTTGAAAATAGCAAATTAAAACTTGATTTATTCAGCATATTATATGTTAGAAATTTTATTAATAAGTCAATAACTCAATTTTGTATATTTACCTACAGCTCCGCCAAGTCACTTACATGTTGTTTGTGGTATACATTGCCGAATATGACGAATTTCAAAAACAATTATATCCTATAAAGTTATGAACTGTAGAGATACCATTTCCACTAAAAAACTATCTCACTATTTTGTAAAATATGTTTTAGTGCTATCATTTCCAATACGCTTTAAATTAAATTAGAAGTCTATTTTTTAAGTATATTAGGCAAAATTTGAATAAAATGGCTCATATAATATCATTAGTAAATCAAAAAGGTGGTGTTGGTAAAACCACTTCGGCAATAAATATTGCTGTCAATTTAGCAATATTAGAGGAAAAAACTCTATTAATTGATTTAGACCCACAAGCAAATGCCACCACTGGTGTGGCTGATCTATATGAAAAACAAAAAAATACCGTTTATGATGTTTTAATCAAAAAAATTCCCGTAAAGGAATGTATTGTTAAAACGCAAATTGAGCATTTTCATTTATTACCTTCCTCCAATGATTTAGTTGGCGCTGAGATAGAATTAGTGAGTATGATTGCGCGTGAATATCAACTTCAGAAAATTTTAAACGAGCTGAAATTAGATTATAGATTTATTATCATAGATTGTCCACCGTCTTTAGGATTGTTGACAATTAACGCTTTAGCCGCATCAAATTTAATAATTATACCAATTCAATGTGAATATTATGCTCTTGAAGGTTTAGGTCAATTATTGAATACAGTTCGGTTAGTGCAAAAACATATTAATAGTAGTTTGAAAATTAATGGTGTATTATTGACAATGTATGACGCTAGATTAAACTTGTCAAAAGAAGTTAGTAATGAAGTTAGGAGCTATTTTAAGAATAAAATATTTAAAAATGTAATTAATCGGAATGTCCGCTTGAGTGAAGCACCGAGTTTCGGAAAACCTGCTATAATGTATGATGCGAATTCAACTGGAGCAAAAAATTATATGCAGTTAGTTGAGGAGATCATAGACCGTGTCAAGTAATCGATTGGGGAGAGGGTTAGAAGCTCTCATTATACCACGTGAAGAGACATCCAGTACTGATACACTTAAGATAAATGTTAATAATATTTCTCCTAATCCTCATCAACCGCGACAACAATTTGATGAGACTGCTCTTCAGGAATTAGTAGCATCAATTAAGGAAAAAGGAATATTAACACCTATAACAGTTCGAGACGATGCGGGTAATTATATTTTAATCGCTGGCGAAAGACGATTACGTGCGGCGAAACTTGCTGGACTTGTAGATATCCCAGCTTACGTTATCGAGGTAGAAAATGATGCAGAAATGATGGAGATGGCGTTGATTGAAAACATCCAGCGTGAAAATTTAAATCCTATCGAAGAAGCTGAAGCGTTTGCTGTATTGAATAGTAAATATGGTCTTTCTCAAGAAGCTGTTGCCATATCGGTTGGTAAAAAGCGAGTAACTGTTACAAATTCTTTAAGGTTGTTAAATTTACCGTCTGAGATTAAAGAAAGTATAAAAATGGGTGAAATATCAGCCGGACATGGTCGAGCGATTTTAATGATGAAAACAACCCGAGCGATGGTAAAGTTGTGGCAGCAAACTTTAAAAAAGAATTTAAGTGTTAGAGGAGCGGAAACTTTAGCTAAGTTTTATACAAGTTATAAATCGGAAATTTCGCAAAGAAAAAAAGAAATTGACCCTAGAATAAAACATCTGGAAGATGAACTAATCTCAGCCCTAGGGACAAAGGTTAAACTGACATATCAAAAAGGAAGTGGGAAAATCATAGTAAACTATTTTTCAGATGATGATTTTGAACGAATTTTTTCCCTGTTAACAGGGAATAGAGATTCATAATAGATCAATATGAAGCCATCAAAATATTCTATTTTAATTATTCCGGATAACGATGATAGAGACAGACAGTTTTCTATTACAAGAAGACAAATGTTATCTCTAATTATAGGATTAATGCTCATATTATGTATAGTTGTTTTTTTTATTGTATATGCCCTGCCAAAATTGATGCAGTATAAAGCAATGGAGGCAGAAAACGAAAAATTTGCCGCAGAACGTGTTAAAATTATGGAATTAATGCAGGATCTTAATCGTATTGAACAAATGGATAGACTGATCAGAAAAACTCTCGGATCTGAGTTGGAATTACCTTTTGTTTCAATGAATGATGATTCCACTTGGTCTGAAAGTAATCAACCGCGATATGAAGATAATATAACTGTTTCTTATGTGGATAACATCCCCTCCAAATATCCTGTTGAGGGTTACATTACACAAAAGATGAGAACTAATAAATTATTTAAAAATCAAAATCATTATGGTATTGATATAGCTGTGAAAGAAGGCGAACCGGTTTATGCATCGGCGTCGGGTTTTGTAGTATTTTCAGATTGGACATATGATTTTGGTAACTACATAATTCTGTACCACGGGGATGATTATTTCACTGTATATGGTCATAATAAAAATAATTTTGTCAAGGTAAGAGATTTCGTAAAACGAAGTGATGTAATTGCATCATCAGGAGGTACAGGGATTGCTTCGGGTCCGCATTTGCATTTCGAGATTTGGAAGAATGGCAAAGCTGTAAATCCCTTAGAATTATTTCCGAAGTATAAACAAAAAGATATAAGTGTGAATAATTATGAGTAATATTGATTTTCAAAATGTACATACTATGATAGGCGCCGATGCTATTATTGAGGGTAACATTAATTTGGATGGCGGGCTAATTGTATATGGAAAAATTAAAGGTGATGTTAAAACAAAAGGTCCGGTTCGCATTGCAAAGACTGCTGAAATAGTGGGTAATATTTTCGCAAGTGATATCCAAATTGGCGGTATCGTTAAAGGAAATATTACTGTTAGCGATCGTATTGTATTGGGTAATCAATCTACAGTTAATGGTGATATGGTTTACCGGAGATTGTATATAGAAGAAGGTGCCAAATTTAGTGGTAGGTGCGATCTTTCCGGTGATTGACAAAAATTATCAAAATATTTAATAAATGGTAAAAATAAATAACTTAGCTAATTCATTTAGTTATTTACAAAAAATTATCAAACAGTCAGGACCTGCCATGGGAGCATCGTATACGCTCATTGGGGCGATTTTAATTTTAGGGGCTCTCGGATATTTTATCGATAAATGGCAGGATACCTCACCTATATTTCTATTAATTGGGTTACTATTAGGTATTATTGTCGGATTTTATGAAATTGCCAAAGCCATTTGGGCAAAACCTCATAAATGAAATTCATCATTTCAATTGTAATACTTGGTTTAGGAATCTCCGGTTTAGTCGGCAGCGCTGTCTTTCCGCAGTATATCAAAGAAATATTTATAGGAATGATCGCCCCATTATTGGTAACTATATTTTCCATTATGTGGATTAAAAAGGTGTTCAAAACGGATCCGGAAAAAATAACAGCAACGATGACAAAATCATTTTTCATTAAAATGGTACTGTTTGCTCTGTATTTTATTATAATTCTGAGTTTTTACGCTTTTGAGCCAAACCCATTTGTTATTAGTTTCACGGGCTTTTTTATACTATTTTATATTATAGAAGCAATATTTTTACAAAAATTATTTCAAACAGGAAAATAACAACAAACTAGATGAGCGAAGCTGACCAAGTACATACATCAACTGAAGGTGGTTTTGATGCAGGAGAAGTCATAATTGGCCATGTTTCCAATAGCTCACTTGAGCATCCCATATTACAGCTACCAACTTTATTTGGGATTGATTTTTCAATCACCAAACATGTATTAATGCTATGGATAGTTGCCACACTTGTGTTTGTGGCAATCACTTGGACAGTTCGCAAATATTTAAAACAAGAAGACCCGGTTCCCTCTGGTTTTATGACTGTATTAGAAGCGGTGGTGCAATTTATTCGTGATTCAATTGTATTACCAAATGTAGGTAAAAAATATTTAAATACTTGGACACCATTGATATTAACTTTTTTCTTTTTCATATTTTCCGCTAATGCGATTGGATTATTTCCGATTTTCGATGTTATTGGAGCGATAAATCGATTTATTTTTGGTGGTTCAGCGCATGATCATTCTTTTATTAATTCACTGCTGTACGGGAGTACAACTGCAACCGGTAATTATAATGTAACAGCAGGATTAGCGACCGTAACTTTTTTTGCAATAATATTAGCCGGTTCAAAAGCGCATGGGTTCATCAAATATTGGAAAAATTTAGCCCCTTCCGGATTAGCTTGGCCTGTATACATAATATTAATTCCGATTGAAATAATCGGAATGTTAGTTCGTCCTTTTGCATTGACAATGCGTTTAGCTGCGAATATGACCGGCGGTCACATCGCCATTTTGGCGATAGTATCATTTGTCTTCATTTTTACCGGATTGTTTAATAGCGCAATTGCCGGAATAGGTGTTGGTGCGTTGATATCGGTACCGTTAGCGGTAGGGATATCTGCTTTAGAAATAATTATAATAATTGTACAAGCATATGTTTTTACAATGCTTACCGCTGTCTTTATTGGGATGGCGATAAATGTTAATCATTAATAAACGGAGAAACATAAATGGAAAATCTACATTACTTTGGAGCCGCAATCGGACTTGGATCAATAGTCATCGGAGCCGCATTTGGTATTGGTAAATTTGCCGCTGCCGCTGCTGAAAGTATTGCCCGCCAGCCGGAAGCTGCCGATAAAATCACAGCAGCAATTAACTTGCCACTTTTCTTGTTAGAAGGTGTTGCGATTTTAGCGGAAGTATTTACTCTATTGATTGTTTTAATGAAATAAGAAGTATTTATTTTATTAAATTAATTTATTAAGAGAAAATTAAATGGATAACCCCTTAGTTCAACCTGATCCGGGTTTATACGTCTGGACAATAATCATCTTTTTGGTGTTGTTGTTCCTGTTAATGAAATTTGCATGGAAGCCACTTCTTGCAATATTGGAAAAGCGCGAAGATAACATACGGCATGCTTTATTAGATGCGGAAAAAGCCAGGGATGAGTTAACTAATGTAAAACAAGATACTGAAAAGCTATTGAGCGAAGCGCGGGATGAATACCAAGCAATTGTTGCTGCCGGCAAGAAAAATGCTGAAAGGATGAAAGATGAAATAATCGAAAAAGCGCAGTCTAAATCTGATAGTCTTTTAGTTGAAGTAAAAAAACAAATTCATGTTGAGAAAGAACGTGCTATTGCTGATGTAAAAGCAGAAGTTGTTAATTTGTCAATGGAAATTGCTCAAAAATTGATTAAGAAAAATCTTACTAAAGAAGATAATTTGAAATTGATTAACGAGTCATTAAACAGTATTAATTCTAAGAATGAAACCTAGTAGACATGTAAAAAATTATGCTAACGCTCTTTTGACTGTTTCAAAAGAATTAAACTGTATTCCAAAAACCGGCTATAGTTTGAGAAATATTGAACAGTTAGTAAAGCAGGAAAAAGTCTTTCGTGCCTTTTTTTATACGAAAAGGATTAAACCTGTTGAAAAAGTGAATATTTTGAAATCAGTATTGGGTGATTTAATTAATCCAATTGTATATGAATTTTGTGCATTGTTAGCTGAACGGAGTGAATATCAAATGTTCATTTCTGTCGTCGCTGTATATGCAAAATTACAAAAAGAATCATTAAATCAAGTTGACGTTATCGCATATTCAATTGAGGGAATTGATAAGGATATAATATCCACAATTGTTCAGGGTATCGAAAAATCTACTGGTAAAAGTGTTGAACTAAGAACTCGAATAGATAAGGAATTATTAGGTGGATTGAAACTGCGAGTTGGTAATACCATATTCGATGGTACCATCGCCAATCAAATGGCGAAAATGAAAAAAGTATTGTTGCAAAATTATTAATTAAAAGAATCAATGGAAATTAAAACGGAAGAAATCAGAAGTTTACTTCTGAAACAAATAGAAAAATTTGATGTTGAAATCGACATTTCCGACATAGGTGAGGTATTGGAAATTGGCGACGGTGTAGCTCGTGTCAGCGGACTGGAAAACGTTATGAGCGCTGAGTTAGTCGAATTGTCAAATGACGTATTTGGAATGGCGCTAAACCTTGAGGAAGATAATGTCGGTGTTGTATTATTTGGTGAAAGTCGATTGGTGCGTGAGGGAGATATTGTTAAACGTACCGGTAAAGTTGCCGAAGTTGGTGTTGGTCCTGAAATGCTTGGACGAGTAGTAAATCCACTGGGATATGCAATGGACGGCAAAGGCACAATCAAAACAAAAAATACACTTCATATTGAGCGGAAAGCATTGGGTGTAATGCAGCGTCAACCGGTAGTAGAACCTTTGCAAACAGGATTAAAAGCTATTGACAGTATGATTCCGATTGGGCGAGGTCAGCGTGAGCTTATCATTGGTGACCGCCAAACTGGTAAAACAGCAATAGCGCTGGATACTATCATTAATCAAAAATATACACATGAAACGGATTCTCCGGTATATTGTATTTATGTCGCAATTGGTCAAAAAGCCTCTACAGTTGCACGTGTTGTAGCGGAACTAGAAGCTGCCGGGGCTATGAAATATACTACGATTGTCGCCGCGAACGCATCTGATCCAGCGCCGATGCAATATATCGCACCGTACGCTGGAGCAGCGATGGGAGAATACTACCGTGATAATGGTAAACATGCTTTGGTCATTTACGATGATCTTTCAAAACATGCGGTTGCCTACCGACAATTATCTTTGATTTTAAGACGTCCTCCCGGTCGTGAAGCCTATCCCGGTGATATATTTTATTTACATAGCCGTTTGTTGGAACGTTCTTCCAAGCTTAGTGACGAATTTGGTGGCGGATCGTTGACAGCCTTACCTATTATCGAAACGCAGGAAGGTGATGTAGCAGCTTATATTCCAACCAATGTTATTTCCATTACCGATGGTCAGATATATTTAGAAACAAACTTGTTTAATTCTGGTCAACGTCCGGCTGTTGACGTTGGAATTTCCGTATCACGTGTTGGTGGAAATGCACAGGTTAAAGCTATGAAAAGCATCGCCGGTATGTTACGCTTGGATTTAGCTCAATATCGTGAATTAGAAGCGTTTGCAAAATTTGGTTCCGATCTTGATCAGGCTACTCAAGACCAATTAACTAAAGGTCGCGTGATGATGGAAATTATCAAGCAAAAACAATATACACCGATACCGGTGGAACAACAAATCGCGATCATTTATGTTGGTACAGAAGGTCTGATCAATGATCTGCCTTTAGACAAAATTGCCGTTTTTGAAACAGGATTTCTTGGTTATCTTGATGAAAATAATAGTGATTTACTAAAAGAAATCAAAGAAACCGGAAAACTTAGTGATGATGTTAAAGCAGGTCTGAAAAAAGTAACTGATGAATATCTTAAAGTATTTTCGGGATAAGAAAGTATGAAGTTTCAAGTCGGAAGATTCAAGGTATTAAAAGAAATTTTAAATTTTGAGTGTTGAATTTTGAATAGCATATTCTTTATTTATGATATTTTTTATTCGTGCATTCGTGGCTTTATAAATGTTAAAGTGTTCACGAATTACGTTTCAAATATTCACATTTTACGTCTCACGTTTTAAC
>JAUWFQ010000047.1 GCA_030606865.1 bacterium | reverse complement strand
AATTTTTTCGGATCAACTAATAATATTTCTTTGTTTTCAATATAAGACATCTATTCGTTCTCATTTTTAGTATAATGGCGGGAAATTTACCAATCCTTATATTTAGTTCAGTTACTAATTTTTAGTAAACTTAAACGCCATGAATTCAATAAAAATTCATTTTTCTATAAATCCCAAAGTTGAAACTGCTCTCTTTAAAAACCGACCTGTTCTTGCTTTAGAATCAACAATCATCGCACATGGAATACCGTATCCTGAAAATATTAAATTTGCACGGCAAGCCGAGTCTCTTGTGCGTAAATATGGTGTGACACCCGCAACAATTGCGATTATCAACGGTAAAATTCATGTCGGGCTTAACAATAAACAGTTAGAAATACTTACAAGTAGCAATAATATCGAGAAAATTGCTGTGCAAGATATCGCTTTTGCGATCACTCAGGAACTAACTGGTGCGACAACCGTTTCTGCGACCATGTGTTTAGCGCATTTAGCCGGGATTGATGTTTTTGCAACCGGCGGAATCGGTGGCGTGCATAGAAATTCCAAAAATACATACGATATTTCACAAGATTTAATAGAACTATCCCACACTCCGATGGTCGTGGTTTCGGCAGGCGTCAAGGCAATTTTAGATATTCCAAAAACTTTAGAGTATCTTGAGACATTCTCTATTCCAGTCGTCGGATATCAGACAAATGAATTCCCTGCTTTCTATTCACATTCTTCAGGAATTTCTCTCAAAACTCGTTGCAATACACCGGAGTTGGTTGCACAATTATTTATCAATCATCAGAAAATAGACCTACAATCAGCAATCTTAGTTGCAAATCCTGTGTCAAAATCAGATGAGATTCCTAAGAATGTTATTGATAAATACATTGATGCAGCCCTTGCTGAATGTTCAGAGAAAAATATAATTGGCAAAAAGGTTACACCTTTTTTATTAAAGCGTATTGTTGAATTGACTGACGGTCAAAGCCTTAAAACTAATATTGCACTTGCGCTGAACAATGTAAAATTGGGAGCGCAAATTGTATTAAAACTCTCGGAAATAGAAATATAAAAAGGGGCAGAATATTCTGCCCCTTTTATGCATTAATTAATAATCCTTTCCCATATTATAAAACATAAATGACAGTCTATCGGCATACTCTTCAATAATCTTAGATGTTGGTTTTCCAGCACCGTGCCCTGCTTTTGTTTCAATTCTAATTAATATTGGGTTGTTACCTTTTTGCATTGCCTGCATGGTCGCGGCAAATTTAAATGAATGCGCCGGAACTACCCTATCGTCATGATCGGCTGTTGTTACCAATGTTGCAGGATATTCGGCCTCATTAATATTGTGTAGCGGAGAATATCCTTTAAGGTATTCAAACATTTCTTTCGACTCCTCTGCATTGCCATAATCTGAAGTCCACCCGGCTCCGGCTGTAAATTTATGGTATCTTAGCATGTCCATAACGCCTACTGCGGGAATTGCAACTCGTGCCAAGTCAGGATGTTGAGTCATTACTGCGCCAACCAATAACCCTCCGTTGGATCCTCCGGCAATTGCCAAATAATCTGTTGATGTATATTTATTGTCTTTCAAATATTCGGCAGCGGCAATAAAATCATCAAATACATTTTGTTTTAGCATTTTTATCCCTGCCTTATGCCAGTCCTCGCCATATTCTCCGCCTCCACGTAAATTAGGCTGGGCATATATTCCACCATTCTCAAGCCATATAAGATTTATTAAACTAAAACGAGGCGTTAAACTAACATTGAAACCGCCATATGCATATAAATAAGTAGGATTTTTACCGTTTTTCTTTAAGCCTTTTTTATGAACAATAAACATAGGTATGTTTGTTCCGTCTTTACTTTGATAAAACACCTGCTCCGTTTCAAGGTCTTCAGGATTAAAATCAATTGCCGGCTTCCAGTACAATTCTGATTCGCCACTTTCAATTTCATACTTAAAAATTGTGCCCGGATAGGTGAAAGAAGTGAAAGAATAATAAAGTTCTTTATCTTCTTTTTCTGCTCCAAATCCACGAGCTGTTCCTAAGGCAGGTAATTTAACTTCTCTTATTAGTTCGCCATTATTATCAAATTGTAAAATTTTTGATTTTACATCAACCATATATGATGCAAATAAATTATTTCCCGCAGTTGAAACTGTCATAACATCTTCTGTCTCAGGAATTAAATCTTTCCAGTTTTCCTGACCTGAGTTTTTTGCATCAACCTCAACAACGCGGTTATTCGGTGCGTCTAAATTTGTATGAATTATCAGCCGGGTGCCTTCATTGTCTACGATATAGTGCTCATTTTCAAAACCGGTTATTATTGGAACAATTTGACTTCCGGCTTGGGTTAAATCTTGAAGATAGAGTTCATTACCGCTTGTACTTTCAGAAGCAGAAATAACCAGATACTTCTCATCCTCAGTAAGATATGCTCCAATATATCTTCTGGGTTGTTTTTCTCCACCAAAGATTAGAACGTCTTTTTTCTGGCTTGTGCCCAATTTATGAAAATACAATTTATGAAATTGAGTTTTTCCTGATAACTGACTACCTTCTTTAGGCTTATCATAGCTACTATAATAAAAACCATCATTCCCCCTCCAGGATACTCCACTAAATTTTACATCAACTAATGTGTCTCCAATAATATCGCTTGTTACTGTGTTTTTTATAATAATTTTGCGCCAATCTGAGCCACTTTCTGAGATTAAATATGCCATTAATGAACCATCTTTTGTAAAACCAGATCCAGCCATTGAAATGGTGCCATCTTTAGAAAATCCGTTGGGATCAATAAACACTTTAGCTCCTTCTGTGTCTAAATTTTCTGTACGGTATAAAATATATTGGTTTTGAAGACCATCATTTTTATAAAAATAATAGTAGTCACCATGCTTTGTTGGTGAACCTCTTTTTTCATAATTCCAGATTTTTTCAAGCTGTTTTTTAATTTTATCTCTGAATGGAATTTGACCAAAATAATTAAAGGTAACTTCATTCTGGGCTTCAACCCATTGAGCTGTCTCTTCGGATAAATCATCTTCGAGCCAACGATATGGATCAATCACTTCAGTTCCAAAATAATTATCAACAACCACTCCTTTTTGCGTGACTGGATATTCTAACAGATTAGTTGTGGTTATGGCACAAGAATACAATACCAATACTGCTATTAAAATTGTTGTTTTCTTCATGATGCTCGCCTTATAATGATTCTAAAATATTTATTTTATCATTTTTCTAATTATTTTTTGTGGTAATTAGATTTCTTTTAAAATGCTTTCCAAATCAGTGCCACCAATTGCAAACACTTTTATCCCAACATAATGCGCAACCGGAGCAATTAATCCAATCATTTCGCTCCAAATAACTTTTTCTTTGTTTGGTGGACTTTGAAATCTTTTTTCCCCTATCGTGTGAACAACCGCTGTATCTAGTCCGCTTATTTTATGATATATTCTAGACATGTCTGGAAATTGAGGAAATTCTTTAAATGGTGTTTTGTTTCGAAGAAAATTTTGTCCGGATCGATTCACATGATTGACTATTGATACAGGTTTATTTGTTCCAATTATTCGATCAATAATTAGTAATTCTTTAATATTGTAATGTTTTTTTAGTTCAATAAAATTTTTTGGGTTAATTATTTTTGAATCAATCTTTTCCGGCCATAGAATAATTTGATTATTTATTTTTCCGTAGTTATGACTCACTATTGATCCAGCAGGTTTAACTTTTTTTTTCCATTCTTTTGTAAAAGCACACAAATAAATTGGCCTTTGTTTGTAATTCATCATTTCGCCATCCTTTTCCCAAATAAAACTGTACCTAATCGAACCATTGTTGCGCCTTCTTCCACTGCTATTTCAAAGTCACCACTCATTCCCATTGATAGTTCAGTAAATTTATCTACATTTTGAGTAAGTTGACTTTTTAAGGAAATCTGCAATTCCCGCAAACTAATAAATGCATCTCTCGTTCTTTTGATATCTGAAGTAAGTGGTCCAATAGTCATAAGTCCCTGTATTTTTATTCCCTGTATTTCAAAACAGGCAAGCATTCCATCAATATTGTCCGGATCAAATCCAAACTTTGAACTTTCTCCGCTTGTATTAACCTCCAATAAAGTTGGTATAGTACGGTTTAAAGAAACTGCCTTTCTGCCTATTTTACCAGCCAGTTTTAATGAATCAACAGAATCTATCGTGTCAAAAAGATTAAATGCTTTGTTTATTTTATTGGATTGTAAATGTCCAACTAAGCGTTTTGTGATATTAGGAAGGATTTCAGCGATTTTCGAGAATTTATTTTCTGCCTCTTGAACGCGGTTTTCTCCGATAGTATCCAATCCTGCCTGTTGGACTTCAAGAATTATTGATGCCGGATGTGTTTTTGTAACAGCAACAATTGTAATGGGTGTTTTATTATCGCTCCGTAGTTGAGCGGTAGCAATGCGCTCCTTTACACTCCCAACGTTTTCCTTAATTTTCACCTATTAAATTTGACCAATAGTAAGCTGTTGGTCTTTTTTCTCTTCCTCTTCCACTGTTTCTTCATCTCTAACAACACGAGAAATAGAAGAAATCATGGCTCCTTCATCAAGCTTTACTAAGCGAACACCTTGAGTAACGCGACCTATTGTACGAATAGCAGATACAGGCTGACGCATAATAACTCCCATATCGGTTATAATGATTAGGTCGTCCGTATCGACAACTTCCATAATTGCTACCATCTTTCCGGTTTTTTCCGTAGTGCGCATTGTTAAAACTCCCTTACCTGCGCGTGCTTGTGTGCGATACTGAATTACTTCCGTTCTTTTACCATATCCGCGCTGTGTTGCAACAAGAATTGTTCCTTCTCTTTTAACTACTAACATGCCTATTAACTTATCCGTAGTGGAACTTAGTTTAATTCCTATGACGCCCATGGTTTTTCGTCCGCTTGGGCGAATATTGCTTTCTGAAAAGCGAATTGATTTTCCGTCACTTGTGCCTAATAAAATATCGTGTTCACCATTAGTAATGCGGGCCTCAATTAACTCGTCTCCTTCGCGTACTTCAATCGCATATATTCCACCCTTACGGGGTTTTCCATAAGCTGACAGAACTGTTTTCTTAACAATACCTTTTTTTGTCGCCATCACAATGTAGTGTTCATCGTCAAATTCTCTTACACTGACAAAAGCCTTAACGTGCTCATCGGTTTCACAACCGATTAAATTAACTATAGCTCGTCCACGAGTTGCTCGTCCACCTTGCGGAATATCGTACACTTTTAACCAATAACATTTACCTCCATCAGTAAAAAACAACATATAATTATGCGTGCTGGCTATAAAGAGATGCTCTATGAAATCTTCGTCTCTTGACGTGGCGCCTTGAACTCCTCGACCACCACGCCTTTGGGTTCTATATGTGTTGACTGCCGTTCGCTTAATGTATCCCTGGTGAGTAATAGTTATGACCATTTCTTCTTCAGCAATCATGTCTTCAATTGAAAATTCAGCTCCGTATGGCATTATTTCGGTTCGGCGTTTATCACCGTGTTTTTCAAGCAATTCTCTCAACTCGGTTTTAATAATATCCATCCGCATACTGCGGCTTTCTAAAATATTTTTCAGTTGAGCAATTATTTGAATGGTCGCTCTATATTCCTCTACCACTTTTTCAACTTCTAGGCTGGTAAGTCTTTGTAAGCGCATATCTAAAATTGCTTGAGCCTGTAGTTCCGACAATTCAAAGCTGTTCATCAACCCTTCTTTTGCATGTATAGGGTCTTTACTTCCGCGTATTATTTTTATCACTTCGTCGATATTATCGAGTGCAATTTTTAAACCCTCAAGAAGATGTGCTTTTGCTTCGGCTTGTTTTAAATCAAACTCTGTCCGGCGAACTACAACAGTATGTCGAAAATCAATAAAATGATTCATCATTTCCGGTAGCTTCATCACTTTGGGCGCGCTATTAACGAGCGCCAGCATGATTATACCGAATGTATCTTGAAGTTGAGTGTGTTTATATAATTGATTTAAAATCACATCCGGAATGGCGTCTCTTTTTGTTTCAATCACTACACGGATCCCGTCTTTATCTGATTCATCCCTCAGATCTGAGATTCCTTCAATCTTTTTGTCCCGCACAAGATCAGCAATTTTTTCGATTAAATTTGCCTTATTTACCTGATATGGTAATTCAGAAATAATTATATGTTCACGACCATTCTTTTTTGTTTCTATAAAGGCTCTGCCCCGGACTATTACTTTACCTCGGCCAGTGTTGTACGCACTTTTTATACCCTCTGTGCCCATTATTATAGCTCCCGTTGGGAAGTCCGGTCCTTTTACATAATCCATTAACTCTTCAGCCGTTAATTCAGGATTGTCGATTAAGGCCATTAAACCGTTTATCAATTCAGTTACATTGTGTGGCGGAATTTTTGTTGCCATTCCAACCGCAATTCCTTCTGAACCATTTGCTAAAAGTGCCGGAAAAACCGTTGGTAAAACCGTCGGTTCTTTTAATGTTTCGTCAAAATTCGGCGCCCAACTAACCGTATCCTTGTCAAGATCGCGCAGCATGTCGCTACCAATTCTCGTCATGCGCGATTCTGTGTAACGCATCGCGGCGGCGCTATCGCCATCAATCGATCCAAAATTGCCTTGTCCATCAACTAGTTCATAGCGCATTGAAAAATCTTGTGCCATACGCACCAGCGCATCATAGACCGACGAATCACCATGTGGATGATATTTTCCTAATACATCACCAACTATTCTAGCTGATTTTTTATAGGCTCGGTTCCATTGTGAACCAAGTTCATTCATTCCGAACAGAATCCGGCGATGAACTGGCTTAAGTCCGTCTCGAACATCTGGCAATGCCCGCGCAACAATAACAGACATAGAGTAATTTAAATAACTCTCTTTCATCTCATCTACAATATCACGATTAATAGTATTTTCTCTTGCTATATCCACTTTATTTTTCCTGTCTGTTAAATGTCAAGATTTGAAACAAATTTTGCGTTTTTTTCAATGAAGGCGCGCCTTGCTTCTACGTCGCTACCCATTAATTCCTGAAAGGTTGTTGATGCTTCCATTGCATCATTAATTGTTACTTGCATAAGTGTGCGTCGTTCAGGATCCATGGTAGTAATCCATAATTGCTCCGGATTCATTTCACCTAATCCTTTATACCGTTGCAAATTAATTTTTTTATTCTGATTTTCTCTCTGCAATCTCTCAACTATCGTTTCTCGCTCGTTTTCATCATATACATATACTTCCTTTTTCCCTTGTTTAATTTTATACAAAGGTGGCATTGCTAGATATATATTCCCATTAGTAATTAACTCTGGCATTTTTCGGTAAAAAAATGTTAATAATAAGGTTCTAATGTGGCTTCCGTCCACATCTGCATCAGTCATTATAATTATTTTATGATAGCGAAGTTTTTCAATATCAAAATCTGATGCGGATTTTTCGCCGGACTCATCATCTGACCCTCCAAATCCAGCACCAATTGCTGTAATTATTGTTTGGATTTCGTTATTCGCCAATAATTTATCAATTCGTGCCTTTTCAGCATTTATAACTTTACCGCGTAATGGTAGTATGGCTTGGTATCGGCGGTTTCTTCCTTGTTTGGCAGAGCCTCCCGCCGAATCACCCTCAACTAAATATAATTCGCACATGGATGGATCACTGTTTGAGCAGTCTGCTAGCTTTCCGGGCAATGTTGAGCTACCCAAGGCACTCTTTCGACGAATCAATTCACGTGCTTTACGAGCTGCACTACGGCTTATTGAAGCTAATAAGGCTTTTTCAATTATTTTTCTTCCAATTGAAGGATTTTCCTCTAAGAAATCTTGCAAACCTTCATATACAGCCGCATCAACAATTCCTTTAACGTCACCATTACCAAGTTTAGTTTTTGTTTGTCCTTCAAACTGCGGTTCCGGTACTTTTACTGAAACTACTGCGGTTAAACCTTCTCTAAAATCTTCCCCAGATAATAAAATTTTTTCATTTTTCTTTGCTTTAATGAGGTTGTTTTTAGCTGCGTAGTTGTTCAACCCGCGTGTTAGAGCCGATCGGAAGCCGGATAAATGCGTACCGCCTTCAATCGTGTTAATATTATTTACAAATGTTAATATATTTTCGGTGTAGCTTGAGCTGTATCGCAGGGCAACTTCAACCGGAACTTCTGTGTCGATTTTTTTAATTGTTACGATTTTATTATGCAGAGGCTGATTGCTACTGTCTAAATATTTAACAAAATCAGTTAAACCTCCAGCATAATTAAACAGCTCCTCAATTTTTTCATCACCACGATTATCAACAATTTTTATTTCTAAGCCACTATTAAGATATGCTAATTCGCGCAAACGGTCGCTTATTATGTCAAATTCAAAAGTTGTTGTGTTAAAAACTTCACTGTCAGGTAAAAATGTAATTATGGTACCTGTCTTTTTTGTTTTTCCTACAACCTCAAGTTTTCCTGTTGTTTTACCTCTCGAATAACTCTGTTTATGTATTTTTTTATCTCGATGAACTTCTGCTGTAAGTAATTCAGATAAAGCATTTACAACCGAGACACCAACTCCATGCAAACCACCGGAAATTTTGTATGATCCTTTGTCAAATTTTCCTCCGGCATGTAAAATTGTCATAACAACTTCCAAGGCAGGGAGATTTTCTTCTTTGTGTATATCAACAGGTATTCCACGACCATTATCCTCAACCGATACCGAACCATCTTTGTTTATACTTACTTTTATTTTTGTACACTCGCCGGCAAGTGCTTCATCGACCGAATTATCTACCACTTCATAAACTAGATGATGTAATCCTCGCTTACCAACATCACCGATATACATCGCAGGGCGACGCCTGACAGCTTCTAACCCTTTTAATACCGTAATTTTTTCTGCACTGTAAGTAGCTTTTTCTTGAACGTCTTTCGTCATATGAATCTGATATCCCTTATTACATTTTTACCAATTGTATTGTTTATTTTTTGAATTATTTCTTTTTTTTGAAAATACAGTTCCTGCCGCCATGTTGGCGATGACACTTTTACAATTATCACGCCATGTTCAACTCTATCGGGCTGTGTGTTTTTTGCAACTATGTCTCCAACAATTTCATTCCAAATATTTAATGCCCTGTTTTGGGCTATCGCATTCTCAATGCCAAACCTTTTCAACATTGAATCAATAGCTATTTTTAAACTTTGCATTAGCCTAAGTAAAAACTGCCGTTATTGAATTTGTCAATTTCTACGCCTCTGTCTTCAACGATTTTTAAATCCGTAGTTGTTATTATTGTTTGAAGATCATTATCTATCATTGCCATCGCTTGTTTGCTGCGATAGTTGTCTAATTTTGCAAATAAATCATCTAAAAGTACTATCGGCGCATTTTTAGTTACTTTTCTAATTAACCTTACTTCTGCTAATTTTATTAATAATAATGCAAGTTTGTGTTCACCTTGTGAGCCATACTGTTTAATGTTTTTTTCATTGAACGTAAAATTAATTTTATCAGTATGTGGACCATATGTTGTTCGCCCTAAGTATATGTCCCTGTTATGTCTTTTGTTCAATATTTCAGTATACTCTTTTTCATTATCCGCTATTTTTGTTACTAGCTCACACGAAAATGTAAACTTATCATCCTTAAAATCTTTCACCGTTTTATTTAGTTCAAGACTAAAATTTTTGAAATAATATTCCCTTTTCTTCCACAACTTTTGACCGATTTCAGATATCCTCTCATTCCAAATATCTAATTCTGCTCCCGCTTTGTTTGTTAAATTAAAATCATCTAATAATTTGTTACGTTGTTTTAAAATTCTATTATAATCTGACAAAATTGTAAAATATTCATTTGAGACAACCGAGAATAATTTATTAAAATAATTTCTTTGGTCCTGCGGTGCTCCTTTTGTTATAACTTGCTCTTCCGGAGATAACAGTACTACCGGATTTAATCCTACCAATTCCCTAATACTTTCAAGTTTCTTTCCATCGATGAACGTTCGTCTTGTTCCATCTTTGGTTTGGTTAATTTGAATTTCTTGAATTTTATCAGCAGTTTGAAATTTCCCTGTTATACTAAGAAATTCTTTATCGTCTTTTAATAATTCTTTTTTCCGGTTTGTTCTAAAACTCCGACCAATTGACAATGAATGTATTGCTTCCAAGATAGCGGTTTTACCCGATCCATTCTTGCCCCAAATAACATTGATCTTAGGGCAAAATTCCAGATTTATAGTATCATGATTGCGAAAAGAAACCAATCCAATTTCCTTAATTGGCATAAAATAAACTAATATTTATAAATATCTTTAATGCCTAATCGTTCAACCTAATAGGCATTAATAACATTGTCAAATCTATATTCTCATTTAATTTTTCAGGATAAAATAAAGTCGCGCTTATTGGTGTTTTTAATTTAATGATTACATTTTCATCTTGAACATGAGCTAATATATCACGTAAATATGATGCATTATAACCAATCAAAAGGGATTCACCATTATACTGGGCGCCCGATAAATCTTCTTGACCACGCGATGCTTTTTCAGGATCTTCAGTTGTCATACGTACTTTTTTCTCGTCTAAATGCAGAGCAATTTGATGAGTGGCTTTGTTTGAAAAGATAGAGACTCTTCGTACTGCTCCCAATAAATCATTACGATTAACGGCTAATACTTTATCATTATCCGCTGGTATTACACTTTCATAATCAGGGAATCGTTCATCAATAACTCGCGTATAAACCGTATCTTCGCCAAACGATGCGATTAGATGATTATCGCTTACTAATATTTCTACTTCATCCGCTGTAAAAGTATTGAATAAACCTAAAAATTTTCTTGGTATTATAACATCGCCTGTAAACTCACCAGCTTTATAATCTTTAACAATGTATTGCACAAGGCGGTGTCCATCAGTCGCAACTGCAGTAAGCTTACTCTCGTTCACTCGAAGAAAAACTCCTGTTAGTGCCGGTTTCATTTCATCGCGACTTACTGCGAAACTTGTCATTTCTATAACTGATTTCATTGTTTCAAGATTAATCCCTAAATTCTTTTTACCGTCAGTTTGCGGCAATGCCGGAAATTCTTCCGGTGCCTTTCCCATTAGATCATAGACACCATTATCAGTTTTTAATTCAATTTTATGTTGTTTATTAACTGATAATGTAATTCTATCATCAGTGATCTCGTTTGTTATCTCCAACAATGGTTGCAAAGGAATTGCAGCTGATCCTGTTTCTGTTATCGTTGCTGGCAATTTTGTTACAATTGTGATTTCTAGATCTGTACTTCTAATAATTGTATTTTCATCATCTACTTGAAATAATACAAAACTCAAAATAGGTAAAGTTGAACGACTTGGTACTGCTTTAGATAGTTTTTGGAGAGCAGTTTGTAATTCTGTTTTAGATGTTGAAATTTTCATAAAACTTCCTTGTAAATATTGTTTATATAAAGAGTATTAATTTACTTTATTATGAGCATAAAGAGTATATAAAAATTTAATGTCAAACATACCAATAGTATAATAATATGTTTTGATTATATAATATATTTTAGATTTATATTAAAAACATTTTATTATTTATAGTGTTGATAATGTTGATATAATTAATAGATTGTTTTGTAATTTAATATAAATAATGACAATTGTATGTTGATTTACTTAAACTAAAACTTTATGTGGATATTGTTGGTAATTATGTGGATAATTAACCGCTAATAATGTTTATCTAATTAATTGATTATTTTTATAGAAGGATAAATATTTTGTGGACAAGATGTAGTTAATTATGTGGATAACTAATGACGGTAAATTTACAGTATTAAAGGTTATGTTGAAAACTTGTGAATATTAATTTTTAAGAGATATATAGATTTTTTCCCGCGCATTCTGAATAAAGACTTGATACCAATCCATTTTCTTTTTGTTTAAAGCCATTGCTTCAATATCAATCCAGTGTTTTTCTAGATTAGGATATCCGCCTTCCTTGGCATCCTCGAGCCATAACAGGTGATACCCTAAACTTGTTTTAACCGGCTGACTGCATTCATGAAGTTCCAAATATTGTAAAACCTGACCAATTTCCGGAATAGCAAAAGTATTCGGATTTATCCATCCCAAGTCACCACCACTTTTATTGGTTTGCTCATCAACAGAATGTCGCTCAGTGAGAGCGATAAATTCATTAAGAGTTTTTACTGAATCTTTAATTGTTGTGGCAAAATCATACACTTTTTGTTCATCATCTTCTGAGATCGGTGGAGTTATTAAGATATGTCTCACACGTACCTTGTCACCCTGTTTTTCTAGTGGTTGTATTATGTGATAACCGAAAGCTGTTTTAACAGGTTTACTGATCTCTCCGATATCAAGAGTAAAAGCTACTTCTTCAAATTCACTGACTAAGGAACCACGACGCGTAAAACCAAGATCGCCCCCACGGTTTTTTGAACCGGGATCTTGTGAATATAATTTAGCCAATTCCGAGAAATCTGCTCCCGTGTAAACTTCATTACGTAAACTATCTAACAAAATAATGGTAGTATTTAAACTTTTTTCTCCAGGTTTGAGAGGAAGTAAAATATGACGTAGTTTTATCTTTGGTGGAAAAAATGGTAAACTGTCTTTGTAGGTATTATAAAAACTTTCAACATCTGTTCTATTTACCGAGACACCTTGGAGCTTTGATTGTTGAAATTTATCAGCGTATAACCGGTCGCGAACATCATACCAATACTCACGCTTAAAATCGCGCAACGGCTCACCAAGCATTTCTTCGGCGTTTTCTTCACTACCAGCTTGCGATAGAATATTGGTTATTTGTACCTCTAAGGCACTATCAACCTCTTTATCCTTAACGATAATATTTGTGTCTTTTTCTGCAAGCTCTAAAACCACCTTTTGATCTATTAAAGATTGTAAAACCTGCGTTTGTAAACGTTGATATAGTTCCATATTTTGATTGGGATTTATATTTTGTTGCATTGCTGTAAGATTGACAATCTGCGCTAATTCGCTTTTTAGAATTATATTGTCTGCCACGATTGCAACTACACCATCAATAACCTGCTTGCTTTCATCTGCTTGGCTATATCCAACATTTGAAAAAATAAGAAGGTATAAAACTATAAGGTTTGTTTTTTGTGATTTCATTAATTATTCTCTAAATTTATTTTTACAGTATAGTGATTTCTTAAACTATCTAAAAAGCGAATTGAACTTAGAGCCTTTTTTTGATTGAACAACCGCTGATAGATTTCATCATAAGCTTCGTCAATATCGACTTGTGAACCCGCTTTATATCGACTTAATACTTCAATTATATGGTAACCATAATCGGTTTTAACCGGACCAATAATAAAACTGGTTCTGTTATTTGAAAAAATCTCAAAATTTAATTGATCAATGAGGTTACCCTTTTCAACGGTTGTAACATCAACATTATAATTCGCCAAAAGTTCTTTTCTATCTATAGAATTATTTGGTTGTTTTAGAGCATTTGTTATGTATTGAGCAACTGAGTCGGTTGTTATAAAAAAATGCATGATCTTGGCGCCATCTTTTTTGTGTTTGAAAGACCCCCTGTTCTTATCATAATAGGTTTTGATTTCTATATTCTCGACCGATATTTGTGATGCGATATAATTATCCATGAAAGTGTTGCCGAATAAATCTTTCTTGTAAATACCGACTTGTGAGTTTAAAGTTTCATCGTTTTCAAGACCGCCATGTTTTGCTGCAAGATAAAGCAATTCTCTATCAACCCATGACGCAACGACATCATGAATAGAATAGTTTTGATTGGAAACGGTAAGTTTTAGTCTTTCAGCTTGAGCTATAGTAAGAACCGAGTTTTCTACCTTGGCGAGAATAGGACTGTCAACTTTGTTCTCTTTTGCACAAGAGATAAACAATAAAACAATTATAAATGATAATAATTTTCTCATAGATACTACATTTTAAGCATCAAAGTTAGGAAAAGTTTCATTTAGAAAATAGCCCAAC